>DMYM01000032.1 GCA_003483645.1 Verrucomicrobiales bacterium | reverse complement strand
CGGGACTCACTTCCTCTTCTGCTGGAAGAGCCAGTCGTGAATCTCGGACTGGTTGAAGACCCTGCTGGTGATGAGGTGGCCGGCAGGGAGTTCACTGTATTTGTGAGCGATGCCCTTTTCCTTCAGGGCATTCGAGATGTCCCGGGCCCGCTGGATCTTGACGGACTTGTCGCGGCGACCGTGAAAGATCCAGATATTGACGCCCTGGAGGTGGGAGACATCCTTGATGTTGGCGGCCCCGGCCAGGGGAACGGCGGCGGCGAAGAGGTCGGGTCGCTTGTCGATGAGATGCCAGACACCGTAGCCACCCAGGGAGAACCCGGTCAGGTAGATGCGTTTGGGATCGGCCACCTTGACCTCCTTGAGGAAGTCCTGGAGGAGAGAGAGGACGGAGTCTCCGGAGCGGGTCATCCAGGCCTGACCGTGATCGCATTGCGGGGCGATGAGGATGCAGGGGTGCTGCGGGAAGTTGCGCACGAAGGAGGCGGGCACCGCGACCTTGGTCTGTTTGATGTTGTCGGTCCCGCATTTGGCCGATCCGTGGAGATAGATCAAGACCGGGAGGGAGGCGGTGCGGGCGACTTTCTTCGGGGCATAGACCTTGTAGACGATATTTCCGTGTGATCCACCCACCCAACGGCCGGCAAAGTGCTTCTGGTACTTTCCGAGGAGCGGGTCGGCATGGAGGGGGAGAATCCCGGTCAGGGCAAACAGCCCCAGGAGGAGGCGGATGGAAGGGACAGTCATATCAGGGCGTGGAACAGGAGCATGGCTCCCGGCTCAGGGGCGCACCAGCCGGAAAAGCCTGCGATCCCCGACCGGGATAACGCGTACCACATTGAAGCCCGCGGCTTCCAGGACGGGAGCGGGACTGAAGGTCCAGGGGAACTGGTCCGGTCTCGGAGATTCCTGGAGGAAAAACTGGCCTGCTTCTGGCAGGAGGGGCCAGGAGATGGCGACGCTGCCGTCGGGCAGGACGTGGAAGGATGGGTCGGGAAGGGGAGGGAGGGCATTTGTGCTTCCGCCCCGGCTCGTTAGGATACCGTTGACTGTGAGGTCGTGATCTCCTCGTCTGCCATCCACGAAGTGCAGCAACACGCGATCACCGTCGATCTGTGCGCCGGTCGTGCCGTCGAAGGAGAAGTCATACCAGTGAGGAACGGGATTGTCCGGGGTTGGGCCGAAGCCATGAAAGCCATCACCCAGTTGCTCGCTGGAGGCCAGGACGGCCATGGTGACAAAACCTCCATTCGGGAGTCCATCCAGTTCGAAATACCAGATCTCGTGCGGGAACTCCTGACCGGTCAGGGGAGGCAGGGCCAGGAGGGATTCAGCGGAGACGTTCCTCATCGCAAATCCCTCCGGGGTGGCGATGGTGAGTGACCCCGAGAGGAGGACCGGAAAGGAGGCAACATGCCCCTGTCGGGCGTCGGGGACCCCGTCCTCGTTTGCGTCTCCCGTAGCCAGTCCCTCTTCCACGCTGTCGCTGATGCCGTCACCGTCGGTATCTGTGGATCCCTCGATACGGATCCACTCGCTGTATTCCGAAGTATTGAGAGAAGTGTCGGTGATGGAGGCGCGGATGTGGGACCCACGCAGATCAATCGCACTTCGCAGGTTGAAGGTGAAGGGGGTGACCGGGGAGGTGTGGTTGAGAGGAATGATCTCCGAGTACTGGGAGCCGAACACCGTGGTAGTGGGCATGGAGATGACGATCTCAAGTTGGTAGGTGCCTGCGGATGCTCCGGGAAGCTGGCCCGCGAATTGAACGGTGTTCCCGTCCTGGACGACGCGCTGCAGAACGGGGGGATTGATCTTGTGATTGCCCCCCTCGTCGAGGTCATCCGGATCGGGAGGATCACGCCCGTCTCCTTCCGGCCCCGTGGAGAGGTCGATATCGAGGCGTCCGTTGTCGGCGATGAAATTTCCGTGGAGCCGGTTGTTTCCGCCACCGCTCACCAGGATTCCCTCCAGATGGTTGTGGACGATGCTGTTTGCCTCGACGGAGCGCGGACTGCCTCCGACACGGTTACCGCTGCTGTCCAGGATGTGGATGCCGCGCAGGTTGGGGTGGGGAACGGGAGCTTCGGGGCCGAAGGGAGCCTGGGCCCCGATCAGGTTTCCGTGCACCCGGTTCGATCCCGGGATGTAGGAAACCGGTACGGGAGGTGAGGTGAGGAGGATTCCGGTGGGATTGGAGTAGATCTGTCCACGGTCGGCGAAGAGGGATCCGCCGATCAGTGTCTGGCGTCCTTCGCAATGTACTCCGCACTCTCCATTTCCGGATGATCGAAGTCCCTTCAATTCGTTCCCGATACCACGCACCAGGACGCCGGAGCGCAGGTTGCAGTGCGTCTCGTTGCCCTCCAATATGGCGTGATCGCACTCGAGTGCGATTCCATTACCCGCATTGCGCAGGGAGAAGGGGGCCAGTCGGTCACCCGTGATATTGTTTCTCAGAGTAGTGCCACTGGCGTCCCCGATGACGCGGATGCCGTCAGCCCCGTTGCCCTGCACCCTGCATTCCGTGATGGTGTTGCCGGGGGCCTGGTGGAGAACGATCCCACCCAGGAATCCGGCGGCGATGGATTCCCAGGGGCTTGTTTCGTTCAGGCTGGTGAAGTGGATGCTGCTGTTGGCGAGGTTGCTGTCGAGTGCAGCAAAGGAAGGCATTGAGGTGCGCGGGGAGGGGGAGAGGAGGAGATCCCCGAAGGCAATTCCCGGGCCGAGCAGGTTGCTGGAATGGGTGCCGGGGAACGAGCCACCCACTGTGGTCGATATCGTGTTGCCGGTGGCCTCGGGGCCAAAGACGCCGATCCCGCCCACCCAGTTGCCGGCGATATGGCAGTTTGAAATGACATTGCCGGGGCATTCGATCCGGATTCCGTAGCCTTCATTGCCAGCCCCGGTCTCTCCCACGGGCGCGAGACCAAGATAGCAATCCTCGATCCGGTTTCCTCCCCCGCCCTTGAGAAGGATGCCGCTGGGATTGGGGGCGGCAGGACCGGGAATCCCGCCAAAGGCGGCAGAGCGGAAGCGGGTGAAAGACAGTCCTCGCAGGGTGGAGCCGCCTCCGGAGAGAACCAGTCCATCTGAACTGTTTCCCTCGGGAAGGTTTTTTCCGCTGATCTCCACGGCGAAGGAACCGGGGCCTGGCTGTGTCGTTCCGTCGATCAGGATTGATCCGGTTGCTTCAGGGAGAGGTGACTGCAGGGTGATGCGGGGATTTTCCCCGACCGGCATGTTGAATCCGATCGTGTCGAGGCCCTCACGCCGGTTTGCCAGTTCCAGAGCGGCGCGGAGGGTGATCTGTTCGCCCGGGGTGGCCGGATCAGCATCCAGCCATTCGTCGAGAGGATCAGGATCGCCGAGATCCCGGTCGTCATTGACAATGAGAAAGGACAACATACGGACGCGAAAGGTGCGGCTCTGAGGCAGGCTGTTCCCATCAACCGGGGTAGCGGTGAGAGTGGTGGTCCGGATGGAATGCTCCGGAGTGCCGGCGCCGAAGAAGGCTGCCTGGATCGTGAGACCACCGGCTCCGGGATCTACGCGGAGGGTAACCCCTGCAGGAGAGAGGATCCCGGACGTAATGTTTTCGAGGCCGTCAGCGAGGTAGATAACCGCCCAGCTGTCCCCGGTGTTCTCCACGGCCTTGAGCACGAAATCTCGCGGCCCGGGGTGGTCGTTGAGGATCGCAAACTCGTGAAGGGTGTTTTGATCGGAGCGCAGAATGCTTGTGGGAGCGCCCTGTCCCCAGAGGGGGGTGGCGAGGCCTGCGGAGAAGATTGCGGCAAGGGTGCGAACGATGGAGGGCATTCCCGGGGGTAACTTTCGGCAACTGGGCCAGGGGAGACTCTGGCGCAGGGTCCAGGTCAGGCAAGTCTCGAAAAGACAGGGCCCGGGCGGTGCTGGAGCAGCATATGAAGGGGTGAGGTCGTCAGGTGCTCTTTTCTTGCGGTCTTGGGGGGAATGGCGTAACGCCTCTGGACCATGAAGCGACAACTCGTCTGGATTCTCTCGTTAATTGCCTTGCCAGTCCTGGCACAGGAGGAAGTGGATGCCGTGGCCGAGGGCAGGCAGGCCTTTGCCACCTACGGATGCATCACCTGCCATGTGGTGGACAAGGATGATAACTCGTTGCGGACCGGCCCGAGTCTATATGGTCTTTTCGTCAATGATTCCCGGGAGCGCGAGGTGAGTGTCCCCGGAACCGAGGGGAAGAAGAAGGTGAAGGCGGACAGGTCCTACTACCTGGACTCGGTGCGCAAGTCCACCGATGTGCTGGCCATTGCGGAGAGCGGGGAGACGAAGGGGGCGGCCTATCCCGCGGCCATGCCGATGTATACTGCTGAGGTCATTTCCGATCAGTCGGTGGAACATATTTTCCACTATCTGCGCACCCTTGCCGACGAGGGACAGTCAGGGCCTCGGGTGGTCAAGGTGAAGATTGACAGGAAAGCGCAACCTAAAAACCTTCTCGAGGTTGGAGGAGAAGTGGTGGTCTCCGGGCGCACGCGGGTGTTCCGGGCGCCCATCAGCAAGTCGAGCGGACGGGCGGTCCACGTGGGATTGACTAACGGGATGAACTACACCTTCGATTCGCGCACCCTCGCAGTACGAAACGTCTGGGGTGGGGGCTTTCTCAATCTCAATGAAGAGCGCCGCGGTCGTGGGCACCCCAATTCCCGCCGGGGCCAGGGTAACCAAACCTTCATCGAGGGCGCTGGCATCCTGCGCCCGGTGCTGGGCGGAGCGCCGGTGGACTTCGAATTCAAGGAGCCCGATGTCAAGGATCACAAGAATGTCGAGAAGTGGCTTTGGGAAGACCGCGATTTTCCCGAACTCCTCGCCTCGGTGGATGCCAATTACCATGGCCACAGCCTGGAGTCTTCCACGGGTAACCCGGTCTTTCGGTTCCGGGTGGGCCGCAACGAGTTCCTGCAGGCAGTGCGTTTTGCGGAGGACGGACGTCTCGAGATCGGCCTGCGCGGGAACCTGAAGAATGCCCAGACCTTCCAGGTCTCAGAGGCCGGCTTGACCGATATCACGGTCAAGGGCGGAAAACTGGCCAACGGAAAGTGGACTCTCCCGGCGGGACCTGCCCGGGCCTATACCTTCAGTGCCCGTCTGCAGAAAGCCCTGGTGGCCCGTCCCCTCGTTGACAAAAAGGAGTCATGGGGTGAGCAACCGGTGGTGCGCAACAAGAACAAGGCCGGCAAGAAAACCATGGAAGTGCCGGCCGGATATTCGTTTGAAAACTGGGAGTCTCCCAAGGACATCTATGGCCGGAACCAGCTCTTCGAGCCCACCGGGATCGCGGTGGCGAAGGATGGCACGATCGTGGTGGCCACTCGGACCGCGGGCGTCTGGCGGATCCGCAATGATAAGTGGACGAAATTTGCGGAGGGAACCTACGAGTGCCTGGGCGTGGTGATCGAGGACGACAAGGGCGACCAGTTCGTGGTCATGCAGAAGCCCGAGTTGACCCGCATGAAGGACAGCAATGGTGACGGGCGCGGTGACAGTTTCGAGACGGTGTGCGACGACTACGGGTTCCACGGGAACTATCACGAGTACGCCCACGGCCCTGCGCGCGACAAGGAGGGCAACTACTACTTCTCCCTGAATCTCTCGCACGGTGGAAACGAGCGGACCTCTTGGCGGGCCGGCGGCCCCTTCATGGGATCGATGGGTGGATATCGTGGCTGGGCTTGCCGGGTCACCCCCGCGGGCAAGTTCGAACCCTACGCCAGTGGGCTGCGGAGCCCTGCCGGAATCGGGGTCGATCCCGCCGGGCGGCTGTGGTACTCCGAAAACCAGGGTGAGTATGTGGGCTCCTCCAAGGTGGTGCCCTTGGAGAAGGGAAAATTCTACGGACACCTCTCAGGGTTGCTGACCCTGCCCGGGAAAATGAAGCCGGACTCGGCCGAACTGAAATTCGACAAGTGGAAGGACAAGATTCGCAAGGGGGCGGTGTGGCTGCCACACGGAATGGTGGCCAATGCACCGGGCAACCCGGCCTGGGATACGACGGGCGGGAAGTTTGGGCCGTTCAAGGGGCAGATGTTCATGGGCGACCAGACGCTCTCCAATCTCTTCCGGGTGGTAACCGAGCAGGTCAACGGGATCGATCAGGGATGCGTCATTCCCTTCGGGAGATTCTTTGCCTCCGGAGTGATGCGCCCGGCGTTCCTGCCGGACGGCAGTCTGCTGGTGGGTCAGACGGGACGGGGCTGGGGCGCCTGGGGCGGCCAGCAGGCCAGTCTGCAGCGCATCGTCTACGATGGGAAGACGGTGGCGGCCGCCATCCACCATGCCAAGGCAGCGAAAAACGGATTTCTTCTCAGCCTTACCCAGCCGGTGGGGCAGGCGGTGAGCGAAGAGCAGCTGGCGGGCAAGCTCAAGGTCCGGTCCTGGTTCTACACCAACACGGGACGTTACGGCTCACCCCGGCACGAGGAGCGTGAAGATGCCATCGACCGCGTGCACATTGATGACGACCGCAAGAACGTGCTGGTCGTGATGAAGGACTTCGGGTCCGGTGACAGGAAGTGGCTGGACCGACTCTATCACATCGAGATTCCGGACACCAAGGAGCTCTTCGGAGCTGCACCGGTGATGGATTCGATGCGGGCCTACTTCACG
>DMYM01000354.1 GCA_003483645.1 Verrucomicrobiales bacterium | reverse complement strand
TTCTGGCAGCGCTGGCACATCAGTCTTTCGAGCTGGCTGCGCGACTATCTCTACATTCCGCTTGGCGGCAATCGCGGTGGCCGGTGGCTGACCTACCGCAATCTCATGATCACCATGCTGCTGGGTGGCCTCTGGCACGGTGCAGGATGGACCTTCGTGCTGTGGGGCCTCTACCAGGGGCTCCTGCTCTGTATCTACCGTCCCTTTGAAAGCCGCATCCGTCAATCGCATCCCTCCCTCCTCCGCCGGCTGGTGGAAACCTTCCTCTTCTTCAACCTCGTCTGTATCGGCTGGCTCTTCTTCCGCGCCGAGTCCATTTCTCAAATCCGGCTCTTTCTCGAGGAGATCCTTTTCACCGACTTCAACGCCACCTTCCTCACCACCTACGGACTGGGTTCCATCCTTGTCCTCGCTGGTCCCTTCCTCCTCCTCGAAGTCTGGCTGTCCCGGCGAGGCGATCTCCTGGCCCTCACCAGGGTGGCATGGGGATGGCGTGCGGCCGCCTACGTCTACGCCCTCTTTATGCTCCTGATCTACCAACCGCATCGAAGCAGTGAATTCATCTACTTCCAGTTCTAAGAACGCCGAGTGGAAGGTGGTAGCCGTCTTGGCCACGGCCTTCCTCCTCTTCGAAATCGTGGCGCGCATCCTTGCGCCCACGCTCGACTACGACCGCGTGCATATCCACGCCTTGCCCGGGATCGTGGAAGAGATCGGCGACGACAAGCGGCCCCGCGTCGTGCTCCTGGGGAATTCCCTCCTCATGCACGGGGCTGACGGGGAACTCCTTGAGGAGGAAATCTCACGCGCCACCTCGGGTCCCTGCAGTGTCGCCAAGATCACGCCGGTGGGCACCGCCATCCGGGACTGGAACTACCTCTACGATACTTACTTTACCGAGCAGAACACCCATCCCGACGTGGTGGTGGTGGGCTTCGTGGCACACCACATCCCCGACCAGTGCGAACTCAAGATGCGCCGACTGACGCGCCATTTCTGCTCACTTCGCAACCTATGGGACTGCCTGCAGCGGGAAGGCCCAACCTTTGACGACAAGGCAGTCGGTGCGCTCTCCCATTTCTCGGCACTTTACGGCGACCAACCGGAACACCACTGGACAGTCAATTCCTTCACCGTCCCGGAATTCGGACGAGGGGCAAGGAAGATCAATGACATCCTGGACGGAGAGGCCGGGCGGAAGGCACGGAAGAAAGCGGAGCCGGATTCCTCTCCTGCCCTGCCGCCCAGAACCTACCAGAAGCTCGCCCGCCTTATCGAGACCTTCAGGAAGCATGGGGTGAAGGCCTACTTCGTCCCCATGCCGCAACCGGAGAGCTGGAACTTCGATCCCGCCGCCGCGGAAGTGATTGTCGATAATGGCGCCACCCTGGTCGACGGCCGTGCCATCACCGGCATGACGCAGGCCGACTTCCCGGATGGCTACCATCTCGGGGAAACGGGCACGATACGTTTCACGCGCTTCCTCGCCAGGGCCCTGGCGGATGAACTTTCAGCCGAGATTGCGCTGTCACCGTGATCTGCCATTGACGCTGCGGGGCCAACCTCCTCATCGTCGTGGCATGCTGGCCTCCGGTCTTCCGCGAACCCTCATCCTGCTCTTTAGCCTCTCGATTGTCTCCTCCCTCAACTGCCGCGGGGAGCGAGCCCTCTCGGTCGCCGCAGTATTCGGTGATCATGCTGTTCTGCAGCGGGGCGTGCAGGTCCCCATCTGGGGCACGGCGAACGCGGGCAGACAGATTGACGTCGAATTTGCGAGCCAGCGGCGGACAGCAGTGGCGGACAAGGGAGGACATTGGACGGCCTGGCTGGAAGCAATGAAAGAGAGCGACAGGGGCCGGGATCTGGTGGTTCGTTGCGCAGACCACTCCCTCACCTTCAAGAACGTGGTGGTGGGCGAAGTCTGGTTGGCGAGCGGACAATCAAACATGCAGTTCTCCCTCAGGGCCTGCGCCCGCCGACTCAAGGACGTGCAGGTGGCCATGGAGGAACAGACCCGTTACGACATCCGCCTGTTGCGCATCGGCCCACCCGACAGCGACCGATTCAGGGAGCTCGATCGCATGAATGTCCGCTGGCAGGCCGACTCGCCCACCACCCGACCCAACCACTCCGCTGTGGCCTTCTTTTTCGCACGGAAGCTGGCCCGGGACCTTGGAGTGCCCATCGGAGTGATCGAGTCCTCGTGGGGCGGAAAGCCCATCGAGGGATTCATCCCGGAAGAGGAATTCGCGAGCAATGCCGCCTTGCGACCGATTGCCGATCTGGCCCGCGAGAACAAACTGGAAGAACTCAAACAGCTGGAAGGCGGGGTCATTGTCCGTAACACCGCGGGGATGCCCGGTCGCATCTTCAACAGCCGGATCGCTCCGGTCGCACCCTATGCGGTGGCGGGCGCCATCTGGTATCAGGGCGAGTCAAACGCCGGAACGGGCGAGGACCCGCGCAACTACCGGCTCAAGATGGCAGCGCTCATCAGGGGCTGGCGCAAAGCCTTCAGGCAACCACGGATGCCCTTCTACTTCGTCCAGCTTCCCGCCTTCCGGGATGAGGCCTTCGGCTGGGTCCGGTTGCGCGAGGAACAGCGCCTCAGCCTCACCGTTCCGCACACCGGCATGGCGGTTACCATCGATCTCCGCGACACCGACATTCATCCTGCCAACAAGATCGATGTGGGCGAACGACTGGCCCACTGGCCGCTGGCCAGACAATATGGGAAGCACGAGGTCGTTCCCGGAGGCCCTCTCTTCAAGTCGGCCCGGATCGACGGAACGACCGTGCGAGTGAGCTTTGACCAGCTGGGTGGTGGTCTCATGATCGCCCGGAAGGAGGGGTTGCCCCCGCCCAGGGAGACGCCCGCCACCGCCCTCGAACACTTCGAAATCGCGGGAGCAGACGGCACCTGGTATCCCGCCTACGCCGAGATCGAGAGTCAGGAAGTGGTGATCCGTGCAAAGGCGGTGCCCAAACCGGTGGCAGTCCGTTACGCCTGCCGCGGAGCACCGGGAAATCCCAACCTCTACAATCGCGCCGGACTACCAGCCTCTCCCTTCTGCTCCCGCCTTGAGTTCCTTCCCTGGGCTCCCTCCGGGAAGAGCTCCAGCCCGGAAAAATAAGTCATCATGAAAATCGGCCTCCTCGACACCCTGGTCTTCATCACCTTCATCGCAGGTGTGATCGCGGTCTCGGTCTACGCCTCGCGGCGGGAACGAAATCACGAAGACTACTTTCTCGCGGGCCGTAATCTGAAGTGGTGGGTCATCGGGATCTCACTCATCGCATCCTGCCTTTCCACCGAGCAGCTGGTGGGTATGAACGGGCAGGCCTTTGGCGGGGTGGGTCTGGCAGTCGCCGCCTGGGCCTTGCTCGCCGCAGTCGCGGTGGTAGTGATCGCCCTCTTCTTCATGCCGATCTTCCTGCGCCTGGGAATCTACACCATGCCGGAGTTCCTCGAGTACCGCTTCGGCCCGGCCTCCCGCACCGTGATGGCCCTCTACATGATGGTCCTCTACGTCGTCGCCATCCTGGCGGTGGTGCTTTTTACGGGAGCAACAGCCCTCCAGGCTCTCTTCGGGCTCGATGTCCTGCTCGGCGTCTGGCTCCTGGGAATGCTGGCAGGGGGCTACACCATCTTCGGTGGGCTCAAGGCCGTGGTCTGGTCCGATTTCATCCAGGGAATCACCCTCTTCATATGCGGTGGAGTTGCCACCTGGCTTGGACTGCAGGCAGTGGGGGGATTCGGCAACCTGGTGTCCGAGAACCAGGATCAGTTCCATCTCATCCTGCCAGCAAGCCACACCGGACTGCCCTGGACCGGACTGGTGGGAGGAATCTGGATCGCCTTCTTCTTCTACTGGGGGTTCAACCAGTTCATCACCCAGCGCACCCTGGCTGCCAAGAGCCTCGCACATGGACAGAAGGGCATGGTCCTGGCCGCTGTCCTCCTCGTCGTCTCCGTCCTCATCATCGTCCTGCCCGGATTGATGTCCCACCAGCTTTACTCCGATGAGATCAGCGAACCCGATCAATCCTACGCCATCTTCGTCAGAAACATCATGCCGGCTGGACTACGGGGCATATTTTTCGCGGCCATTTTCGGCGCCCTCATGAGCAGTCTCGACTCCATCCTCAATTCCGCCTCTACCATCTTCACCATGGACCTCTACCGGAGAATTCTCCGCCCCGGGGCCTCGGATAAAAAACTGATCCAGGTGGGCCGGATCTCCACCACGGCATTCGTGGTGGCGGGCTGCCTCGCTGCCCCCCTTCTCGCCCGGTTTGGCAGTATCTTCGCCTACCTCCAAAGCAGTTGGGGCTACATCTCCCCCGCCATCGTCGGAGTCTTCGTGGTGGGGATTGCCGTACGGCGTGCACCACCAGTGGCCGGACTGGCCGGTCTCCTCGTCGGCCCGCTATGTTACGGCCTCCTCGTCAATGCGCTCGCCCCGGACCTGCACTTTCTCCACAGCATGCTCCTTACGCTGGGCGTGGTCGTGGCCCTCATGCTCCTCATCACTGCCGTCAGACCCCTGCCAGATGCAGTCCGCTTCGAACCACTCAACGACATCGACCTCACTCCCAGCGCGGGCGCGAAATGGGTTGGCGGGGGCGTAGTGATCGCCGTGGCTCTGCTCTACCTGGTCTACCGGTAACCCGGACCATTTCCCCTCCTACTGGGCCGTGCCGGGCAGGAAGCGGTAGTAGACCTCCAGCAT
>DMYM01000356.1 GCA_003483645.1 Verrucomicrobiales bacterium | reverse complement strand
AGAAGAGTTCGCAGGAGCGGCGGGCCTTGGCCGGTTCGAAGAACATCGATTCGGAAACATCGAAGACGAGGTCAACGACCGGGCGCACCTCCTCGCGGTAGAGTTTCATGGTGTAGTGGCCGGTGCGGGCGTAGGCCTGCCAGTTGATATGGCGCGGGTCATCGCCGGGGGCGTAGGACCGGTGATCCTGGAAATCGAGGGAGGAACCGACCCCGGCACCGAGGAACTCGCCGGCCTGTCCCTTCCAGACGCGGGAGCGCAGGGGGAGTCGGAGTTTCTCGGCACAGACCGAGGCCGAGGCCAAGGCGTTCTTGAGGAGGTCGCGGTCCAAGGGTTGCAGGGTTCGGGTGTCAGTGGTCAGGGCTCACCTCTGCGAGGTCCTGGGCGTCGAGGTCCCCGAGGGCTTCGGTTTCGAGCTTGGAGAGGGCTACCACGCGGGGAAGGGATCCACCAAGAATGATGAGGAGATAAATCCCGGTGATGGTGGAGGAGACAAGGAGGACAGTGGATTGGTCCGGGGAGGAGGCAGGTTGGCCGGCGACAGGCAGGAGAACCGTGGGGATGAAACTGAAGACCCAGAGGAGTAGTTTCTCGGGGACTACCCTGTAAAGCTCAGAGAGGATGGCGGTCAGGACAAAGCAGAGGAGGAGGAGAGTGAGGTAGAGGCTGAAGCGGTTGGAGGAGTCGCGCGCGAAGAGCTGGATCAGGGCGGCGGGAAAGGCAAGGGTGCCAAGGCCAATTGCTGCGTAGGTGTAGTTCCGGGGATCGGGGTTGGTGAGGAAGATCAGGAGAAAGAGGACCAGGCTCAGGGTGAGGAAAAAGAGCGAACCGGTGGCCCAGCCGGGATAGAGGAGCCGGCCGCTTGCACGACCGAGCGGTCCCATCCGCAGGAAGCGTCGACAGATCACGGAGGGAAACTTGGCCCGCTCACTGAAGAGATCGAGGGAGATGCAGCCGGCAATGATGAGCGCGGTGGTGAGAGCCAGGTCGGGATCGACAGCATGGAGGAGGAGATAGCTCCCCACCATGATGGCCAGGCCGATGAGGCGCTTACGAGTGGCACGGTTCTCGGAGGTGGGAGCGATGGCCGTGGTGCCGACTTCAAGGAAGAAATAGCTGGCGTAGACTGCGATGGCGAGAATGGCGAGGGCGGTCAGGGATTGGTCACTCCGGGCGAAGCTGAGAATTTCAACGAATTCCGGGATCTGGCGGTGGAGGCTGAAGAAGATGTAGCTCATCATGACCGCGGAGCCCCCCACCACCACCAGTCCGCGCAGAAGGGCGGAACCGGTGGCAGACATGCCCACCGTGAAGGCCGTCAGCGCCCCCGAGATGAAGAAGAGGTAAGCCATGAGAGCAAGCTCCGCGAAGAGTTGCATGCCACCGAAGGAGTAACGGAGGATGAGGTAGGGAAGAATAGCAAGGGCAATGAGGGCGGATTGACTCACGATGGAAAGCCACTTGCCATATACAATGCGCCAGGCGCTGAGGCGGGTAAGGACCATCAAGTCGATTGTGTTCTGTCTGATTTCGGTCGTCACCGCCGAGATGCCCCGCAGCGGTTGTACCACGAGGATTCCCAGGGCATAGATACAGAAGACGATCTTGGAGACGACCTCGCCGATCGTGCCGGAGACGCTGCCCTCAGCAGTGGCGATGGGAGTGGTGATCAGGAGGACGATGGCGAGGAGTCCTTGCAGCACGAGGAAGAGAATGACGAAGGTGCTGGTCCGGAGTCCCTGGCGCAGTTCCTTGACCAGCATGGGGCTGAGCCGGTCCGGGAAGTCGTTGACACGCTCGATGGGAAGGGGTGGCAACTCGGGAGGAGTGGTTGCACTGGGCTTGGTTTCCGCCATGCCGGTAGAGGGAAAGAGGAGTTAGACGACAGGTGGAGGGGGTTCGTTGGGTGGGACGGGATCGTCCGGCGGACTCCCGGGCGTGGCGGGTGCCGGGGCGGTTGGCTGCGGAGGGGGAATCAGCCCGGGTTCCCCTTTTTCGATCTTTCCCAGGATGTCGATAAAGGCGTCCTCAAGATTGCGCTGTTCACGGTGGAATTCAATCACGCGAACACCTTCCCGAACCATGCGGCTGAGGATCTCGGCCGCCCTGGCGGACTCGGCGGAGGGAATCCGGATGCGTGCACCACGCTTGCGGGTTTCCATGATCTCGACGTCGGTGTTGAGGACGGCCCAGTCGGAAACGGACTCCGGGTTGCCGTCGACCTGGACATCGTAGTAGACGCCGCCGGAGGCATCCGATCCGCGCCTGAGTGACTCCGCATCGCCATGGTGCACGATGCGGCCGGCATTGATGAAGAGCAGCGAGTCACACATCTCGCCGAGTTCGGAGAGGATGTGAGAGGAGATGAAGATGGTTTTTCCTTCCTCCGCCAGAATGCGGATGAGGTGTTTGAGTTCCACCCGGGCCCGGGGGTCGAGGCCGGCGGCGGGCTCGTCCATGATGAGGACCTGTGGGTCATGCAGGAGGGCCCGGCCAAGGCAGAGACGCTGGGTCATGCCCTTGGAGAGCTTGTTGGAGAGACGGTCAGCCAGGGGGACGAGGTCCGCGAATGCCATCACCTCCTCGATGCGGCTGCGGCGTTCGTCGCCGGTGTAGCCGAGCGCGCGGGCGTAGAAATCGAGGTATTCGAGCACTGTCATGTGCTCGTAGTTCCCGAAATGATCTGGCATCCATCCGATGAGGGAGCGCACCTTGTCGGGGTGGTTGACCACGTTGATGCCACAGACCTCGGCGGAACCCATGGTGGGATAGTCGAGGGTGGCGAGCATGCGCATGGTCGTGGTCTTGCCCGCTCCATTTGCACCCACGAATCCGCACACCGAGCCGTGCGGAATGTCGAAGGACACTCCGTCGACGGCCTTGAGGGGGCCGAAGTAGCGGAAGAGGTTGCGGACGGAAATGGCGACGGACATGGGAAGATCTCGGATTTCAGATCGTGGCTCAATTCCCGGTGGGGACCTGGCC
>DMYM01000154.1:2139-2901 GCA_003483645.1 Verrucomicrobiales bacterium | reverse complement strand
TTCTCCAGGGACTCGAGTCCACCCGAGAGCGTCACATAGCATGAGGGACTTTCTCCATCACTTTGCCTTCCAGCACCCCTGGTGGCTTCTCAGCCTCCTGCTCATTCCACCTCTCCTCTTCCTCAAGAATATCCAGGGTTCCGAATTCGGCATCGACTTCCCTTCCCTCAGCATTCTTTCCTCCGTTGGCACGAGACCCCGGGAACTGAGCGGGGCCTTCAGTCCGCTCTTTCTGGCCTTGGCTCTCCTTGCCTGCGGCCTCGCAATGGCCCGGCCCCAGTGGAGAGACATCCTTACCACCCGTTCTGCCAGCGGCATAGATATCCTTGTCGCCCTCGATGTTTCCGAATCCATGAAGACCGATGACTTCTACGAGGATAATACATCGGGCACATTCCGTCGCAAGAAACAGCGCGTAACGGCAGCCAAGGAGGTAATCGAACGATTCATACAGCAACGCCCTGACGATCGCATCGGTTTGATTGCATTTGGTGCCAGGCCCTACTCGGTCTGTCCCGTTACCCTCGATCATTCCTGGCTCGTAAACCGCCTCAAGGAACTGGGAGTCGGCGACCTCGATTCCAACGGCACCGCCATCGGTTCCGCAATCGCCGCCGCCACCACCCGCCTGAATTCCCGGGACGCGAAAAGCAAGGTGATGGTCCTCGTAACTGACGGGGCCAGCAACTCGGGCCCCCTGAATCCTCTCCAGGCGGCCCGCGCCACCGCTCCCCTCGGGGTGCGGATCTACACCATTGCGAT
>DMYM01000154.1:0-1845 GCA_003483645.1 Verrucomicrobiales bacterium | reverse complement strand
CCCCTCGGGGTGCGGGTCTACCCCATTGCGATAGGAACTGCCGAGGGACGCCTCGATCCCGCCAATATCGCGCAATCTCGACAGGAATACGACGCCGCTACCCTGCGCGAAATAGCCCGCATCACGGACGGGGAATTCTTTGAAGCATCCACCATGGAGAGTCTGCGTGAAACCTTTGCCAACATCGACAAACTGGAGAAATCCGATGCCCGCAGTGCCAGCGTAATCGACGCCCGGGAACTCTATCTGTGGTTCCTCGGCGCCGCCTTTCTCCTGGCTTTCCTGTCGCTCAGCTCCTTCGCCCTTGTTCCGCTCCCTGCTCCATAAGCGCCCATGAAATTCGCCCACCCGGAGTATTTCCTGCTTCTCCTGCTCATTCCCATCATGATCGCGGGCGCCATCCTGACGTCCCGTCGGCAAAGCCGTCAACTGGCCCGCCTCATCGCAGAACGGCTTCGCCCCATTCTCTATCATCCCCGCTCTCCCCGGCGCAGATGGTATGCCCTGGCGGCATTCATGCCAGCACTGATCCTCCTCATTCTGGCTCTGGCCTCACCCAGTGCCGGATTCCGGGAACGACCGGACACCGTGAGAGGCCGAAATATCATGATCGCCATCGACGTCTCCCGATCGATGTTCGCAGAAGACGTCAACCCCAATCGCTTTCATGCAGCCAAGGCTTCAGCCCTCGAACTTCTCGACCGCTTTCCTCACGACCGCATTGGAATCATCGCGTTCTCCGGAATGGCCTGGGTCCAGTCACCTCTCACCATTGATCACAGTGCCCTCCGTGACACCCTTCAGCAACTCGACTATGCCCGGAACCAGGATAATGACTGGATTCCCCGCGATGGCTCGGACCTCGCCACCGCCGTGCGACTCGCGATCAAGCAGCTCCATAAAACCGGGCAGCGGGATAATACCCTCGTCATCCTGAGCGATGGCGAAACCCATCACGGAGGCATCACGCAGGCAGCCCACGAGGCAGACCGCGAAGGAGTGACCATCTTCTCCGCCGGATTCGGCACCGGTCAAGGCACCGTGATTCCGGATCCCGCTTCCACCGACGGGCATTTTCACGACCGCGAAGGCACCCTCGTCATCACCCGTCTGGAAAGCAAACCTCTTTTCCATCTTGCGGACAGCACCGGAGGGATCTACTCGGAGGGTGCCGGACGCCATTTTCTCTCCAGGCTGGAAATCGCTATCCAGCACTCCGAACGCTTTGAGATCACAGGGCGCAGGCGTCGGATCGCAACCCCTCACTTCCAATGGTTTCTCGTGCCCTCTATGCTACTTTTCGCCGTGGGGATGCTCTTCAACTCCGGCTTCCGCTTCCAACGGGCACGGCACCACCCGTCACCCGAGGCAAGCGCTCCCCTTCCTGGCAGGATCCCACCCATCCGCCCCTCTTCGCCCTCGCTGACGGCCCTCGCTCTAGCCGGCCTCTGGTTCGCCTTCGCTTTTCCTGCCGAGGCAGGCCTTCTTCCCCGTAGCGCTGCCGGGCGTGCCCTGGCAAAAGGTGATCATGAGCAGGCGTTCACCCTCTTTGAAGGCGAGATCCTCAAGGCACGTGGGGAGCGCAAATCGCGTCTCCAACTGGGGGCCGCCGCTGCAGCCTATCGCCTCCGGAAATACCGTGCCGCCTCGCGATCCTACTCGGGGGCACTCCTCTCCCAGAACAGGAGGGTCCAGGAACAGGCTCACTTCGGCCTGGGCAACACGCACTACCACGAGGGGCTTCAACTGAAGCACCGCTTGAAAACAGCAGATGCCATCCTCCGCTGCTGGAGAGACTCCATTCTGCACTTCGAAGAAGTTCTCCTTCTCAATCCTGACAATCGG
>DMYM01000330.1 GCA_003483645.1 Verrucomicrobiales bacterium | reverse complement strand
CGACCCTATTCGCCCACGGCCCGCTTCTCCAAGACATCGAGTACGGCAGAAAACTTCCCGGCATTCTCATCGCTGGCCTCACACAGTTTCCGGTGCGCTTCAAGGATATGCGCAGCGTCCAGGTTGCCGGGGGCTTCCGCTGAGAGCGACTCCAGGGTCCCACGCACATCGTCGACATGGCCACACCACTCGCTGTCCGCCGGATCGATCTCCAGCAACCCCTCCAATCCGAGATCCTGCAACGACTGGCGGTTACGTTCGCACACGCCGTTCAATTGCAGCCGCCCCCCCGCGGTCCTGGATAACCGCATGGCCAATCCGGCCAAGGTTCCCATAAAGGTCGAATCCATTGCCGGACAGTCGCTCAGATCAATCACGAACTGCGTCTCACCGCTTTCCAGGCTGCGCTCAATGAAGCCCTTCAGCGGCGGGCTGGTTGAAAACGAACCCTTCCCCTTGATGCGGATCCATACAAATCCGTCAGTTGTTCCGACATCAAGGGCGTCGTAGTCCATCAAGGGTAACTAGCAGGGGGGTTCAGCGCCACAACTTACGACAGGATCAACAATCCGTCAATCACGCAAGGAGGTCACTCCCATAAATACGATTGCCTGGTCTCTGCCAACCGGTCACCACGATAGTAGCTGAGGTGCCATGAGAGAATCCGACCACCCTCCAGGTAAGCCGGCCCGGTGATACGTAATTCGGTCTTGCCTTTACTCCCGGCCGGGGCCGAGACCTCAAGCTGCCGGATCTCACTCCCGGCCCCAGCCTGCCGGTAGCGGAACACCAGGCGGACTGGTTTCTCCTCCTGCCCCTCCGGCCCGTGCCACTCGATCGTATAATAGTGGCCCAGCCGGTTCCGGCGCTCTTCCGCGGTAACCGCCCCGTGGAAGCGATTCAATTGCTCCGCCCGGGGGGCGCCCATTCCTTTTGCCACCGTCGGCGAGCGGAGATGGTATTGCCGGATCTCCAGAGAACTCCGGGGACCTGAACACGAGATCAACCCAAGGACCGCAAGAATCGCCAGCCAGCGCACCTCCCCAGAGCAACATGGAGTCCCCCCCTCAGCAAGGACACGTTTCAGCCCGAAACTCAAAAATCGGATTCACCCCTGCGCCTGCACTGTCATACTGGCACCATGACACCGGAAATTAGCAAAAGGCTTAACGCCTTCATCAAAATGAAGGGGCTCCGGCACACTCCGCAGCGCAATGCCATCATGGAGGTCATCTTTGCCAGCGATGAGCACTTCACCCCGGACGAGCTCTGGGAGAAGTTGCGGGGCACGGACACCCGGACATCCCGGGCCACCCTTTACCGCACTCTCTCCCTTCTGTCGGAGGCCGGACTTCTCCAGGAGATCGATCTGGGCGACGGCCAGACGACCTACGACCCCAACTTCCTTGAAAAGCCCGCCCACAATCACCTCGTTTGTGTCGATTGCGGCAAGATCGTCGAGTTCGAGGACGACCACCTTGAGGTTCTCAATGAGTGCATCACCCGGCGGCTCGGATTCCACCCCATCAAACAGACCGTACGCATCGAAGCCTGTTGCGAGGAGCTTCGGACGGAGGGACGTTGCCCCAGCCTGATCCAGGCCCGCCTGAAGAGGCAGCGCCTCCCGGGTAGGAAACGCTGAAGATTACCGGAAACCGCAAATTGGTTCAGCTTTCTAACCAATATTCCGTGCTTAGCAGGGGAGTGTCATTAATCCTCGGGGAAATCCAGGCGTGAGCCCCCCGGATCAACAGCCCCTTCGCTGCCACCGGCACCAGCTCTCCGCCCGGTTTGTTCTCTTCCGGGAAAGCAGCCCTCCTGCTTTTCCGCCTCCATATTTTGACGCCGCCCCTTCCTCCTGTTAGCGGATGGCGGAACAATCATGAATTCCAGCCACGGTGCACCCTCCTTTCAGTTGAAATCGGACTGTGTCGAACTCTCCGTCACCCAAACCGCAGGGATGCTGGCTCCCGTCATCTTCCGTTCCGGTGGCTCGGAGTTCTCTCCTTACGCGCTCGCACCCTGGAAACCGGACGAACTTGAGGGAAGCCTTCCCAACCTGCTCAAGTATCTGAGGGGGGACTTCTTCTGCCTTCCCTTCGGTCCCCAGGACAATGGTGATCCCCACGGTGACACCGCCAACGCGGAATGGTCCCTGGTGAAACAGGGAGAGGACCTCCTTCACCTGGCCATTGAACCGGGTGACGTGGGTGGACGGATCGAAAAGGTCCTCCGGTTGAAATCCGGCCATGCCGCCGTCTACTGCGAACACCGCATCTCGGGAATAGAGGGGCACTTCAGTTACGGAAACCATCCCATCCTCGATTTCTCCGGCCTGGCAGAAGGTCAGGGCCGGGTCACGACCTCTTCCTTCCGGTGGGCATCGGTCAATCCGGGGCTCTTTTCCGATCCCGCCAACGACGAATACCAGGCCCTTGTTCCGGGTGCGAGGTTTACCGACCTGCGCGAAGTGCCCCTTGCAACGGAACCTCCTTCCGCCCCGGACCAGGTCTCTGCCGCGGGAACCACCGACCTTACCTGCTACCCGGCGCGCCAGGGATTCGAGGATCTCGTCATGCTCGTCAACGAAGAGGCGAACAAGGATCAACCATTTGCCTGGACCGCCGCCGTCCTCGACGGCTGCGTCTGGTTTTCGCTCAAGAATCCTGCCGACTTTCCCGCTACCCTGTTCTGGATTTCCAATGGCGGCCGGCGGGGGGCTCCCTGGGACGGTCGGCACCTCGGACGACTCGGCCTGGAGGAGGTGTGCTCACACTTTGCCGACAACGTGACCAGCTCACGAGAGGACAAGCTGGACGGGGAGAATATTCCCACCACCCGGTCCTTTTCAAGGAACGAAGTGGTCTCCCTGCGGATCGTGCAGGCCGTCACCGCCATTCCCGCCGATTTCGGCGCGGTGGCCTCCATTGTGCCCGGTGGGCCTGAGAATGTCACCATCACTTCGGACACCGGGGCCATCGTGAAGGCGGCAGTGGACTGGAGCTTCGCAGCCTGAGCGAGGCGAGCCCCGACCAGTTCAGATTCAAACACACGCTGATCTCCCCGCGCAGGCTCCCGGCAAGAAGTCTCATTCTGGCTTGGCACCTCATTCCCGAGGAGAATCTTATCGTCGACACCAATCCCACGGCCTGCAAGCCGTGCCAGAAAATCGCCTCCAATCGAAAAATCGTGCATCCGGCACCGCCCTCCCCTTCACTCTCTGCTGCGGTGCAGACCGTCCGCGCCGATAACCCGGCTTCACTCTCCCCTTTCCCCTCATCACTCACGCCCTTGATATCATGAGTCATCCCCGCACGACCGAAGACCTCACTACTGCCGCCGGTAACGTTCGCAGCCTCGTGGACGGTCACCTTGAAGACACCGGGGGCCTCCTCCGTCTCGCCCCAACCTGGGTGCCCCGCTCCTTCCTCCAGCCTGGCCTGCGAATCAAGCTCCACCCCGACGATACCTATGCCTACGGCCTGAGCCGCGGGGGAATTGACGAACGCTGGTTCGCCTCCACAACCGAGTGCGCCAACGAAGGCCGCGTAGCAGACGAAGGGCTTTCCTACGTGGTGGTGGGCAGGGAGCGCTTCACCCTGCGCCATGCGGTGGCCGAATGCGGTGCCGACCTCATC
>DMYM01000128.1 GCA_003483645.1 Verrucomicrobiales bacterium | reverse complement strand
TTGGAGGCGTGGGTTCCTGGTCTGCCGAGGCTCTTGCACGGAGTGGGGTGGGGGAACTCACCCTGGTCGATCTCGACGATGTCTGTGTCACCAACACCAACCGGCAGATACATGCTCTCTCCAACACGGTGGGCCAATCCAAGGTCCGGGTGATGACCGAACGGATAGCGACCATCAACCCGGAGTGCACCCTGCACGCCGAGGATTGCTTTCTGAGACGGGGAACGACGTGGAGACCCTCCTCGATCGCTCCCTGGATGGTGTGATCGATGCGGTCCGTCCCAAGTGCCTTCTCCTGGCGGAATTCCACCGGCGTCAGATTCCGGTCCTTACCTGCGGGGCGGCAGGTGGCCGGAGCGATGCTACTCTCATCGAGATTGCTGATCTCAGCCGCATCTTCAATGATGCGCTCCTTCATCAGGTCCGCAGGAATCTGCGGGGCAACTACGGTTTCCCCAGCGGCGAAGATTCCCGGAAGAAATTCGGCATCGCAGCGGTCTTCTCCCCCGAGGAGACCCGCTATCCACAGGGTGACGGTTGTGTTTCGACCGAACGCCCGACCCACCAACCCGCAGGACTACGCTGCGATGCGGGCTTCGGAGCGGTCACCCATGTCACTGCGACCTTCGGACTCCTCGCCGCCGGCGACATCATCAATCGGATCGCGGGGTCGGGAAACAAAGAAGGCGGCCCGGGGCCGCCCTCAGGATCCAGAATCTGAGATCTGCAATCTACTTCACGCCCTTCTTCGAGAGGCGCGTCCCACGCGTTGATCCCTGACGGGCCTTGAACTTGGGATTGGTCTTGTTGATGACGTAGAGGGTGCCCCGGCGCTTCACGACCTGGCAGCCAGCGTGGCGGCGCTTGAGCGAGTTGAGAGAGGAGAGAACTTTCATGGCTCGTCCGAAAGGGGAGGCGCACTCTAGGCCGGATCGAATCGCTGTAAAGCCTATTCTCAAGGGCGTTTTCCAGCAATTCAGCGCACTTGCGATAGCCGGGCCAGTGTGAGACCCTGCCGCCAACGGCGCTTGCGGGGGCCCTGTGGAGAGCTGGCCACGGCGAAGCGGGCACGAAGACGGGACAGATGGCGGATAACTCTTACCAGGAACCGGAGCCCCCCTTCGACCTCTCCCTGCGCCCTCCGGGGTTCGGGGAGTTCCACGGGCAGGAAAAGGTCAAGGAGCGCCTCATGCTGATGGTGGAAGCAGCCCGTCAACGCAAGGATGTGCTCGAGCATATCCTGCTCTCCGGCCCCCCCGGACTGGGCAAGACGACTCTGGCCAACATCATCGCCAGCGCAGCGAAGTCCAACATTCACACTACCTCCGGTCCCCAGGTCGAGAAAGCGGGAGATCTGGCGGGGATCCTGACCAACCTGCAGAAGGGCGACGTGCTCTTCATCGATGAAATCCATCGTCTCCATCCTGCCATCGAGGAGTATCTCTATCCTGCCATGGAGGATTACCGGCTCGACATCATCATCGACTCCGGCCCCTCCGCCCGTTCCATCCAGCTCAACCTTCCCAAATTCACCCTGGTGGGAGCTACCACCAGGGCCGGCATGCTCACCGCGCCCCTGCGGTCCCGTTTCGGCCTCGTCAACCGGTTGGATTACTACAGCTTGGAAGAACTTTGCGTCATCATCATGCGCTCGGCCGGGCTGCTGGAGATCCGTATCGACGAAGGGGGGACCCGGGAAGTGGCCTCCCGGTCACGGGGCACCCCCCGCGTGGCCAACAATCTCCTGCGCTGGGTCCGGGACTACGCGCAGGTCCGGGCCGACGGCCTGATCGACGCCGGAACTGCCGGCAAGGCCCTCGCCATGATCGAGATCGACCAGGACGGACTCGATGAGATGGACAAGCGCCTCCTGGAAACCGTCATCTACAAGTTCAATGGCGGACCGGTGGGCCTGAGTTCACTCGCGGTGGCAGTGGGGGAAGATGCCTCTTCCCTCGAAGAGGTCAATGAGCCCTTCCTCATCATGCAGGGCTTTCTCAAGCGCACTCCCCGGGGACGGGTGGCCATGCCCTCCGCCTACCAGAAGATCGGAGCCGAGCCCCCGCAGGGCGCCCAGGGGAAACTCTTGTAGTCGAACCCGGCAGCCCGCAGCAGAAGATATCCTGACGTGCTTGCGCCCTGAGCAGCACTACGGCTGGGCCTTCTCGGCCTTGCGTTTGGCCTTGCGCTCCCTGCGCCGGGCCCTCTTCTGCTCCTTGCTCTCGCCCGGGACGGCGGATTCGGTCCCGGGCTTGGGCTTGGATTCGCCCTTGCTCTCGGAAGCCGATTCCTTGAGATCTTCCACCCCGATCAGCTTCTGCATTGAAATCGACTTGAGAGGCATCTTGCCGGGCGCACCCTCGGCCTGCGGGATTCCAGCAGGAAGGCCCGTTTCAAGCGCAATGGTGGTTGCTATCTCCAGGGGCTGCCCCAGTTCGATGTCAAACAACATCGTGCCGGTGGCCCCCTTGATCTCTGTCTTCAGGACCTCCTCCCCCTTGTTGGCGTCCGCCTCCTTCATCTTGCCCAAGATCGAAATTCGGGCCACTTCGCGTCCTTCCTGCTTGGTGATTTCCTCGAGCTTCAAGGTATAATTGATGGTGACCTTGCCGCCAATCGCTCCCATCGGCAGATCCACCTCCACCTTCCAGCTGTCGCCCGGCTTGACCTCCTTGTCAGGGAGAAACTGGGCGCTCTGTCGGGCCATGGCCTCCAGTTCCGCCTTCCCCATCCCCAACTGGCCCGCTCCCTGGACTTCGTCCAGGCCTTCAGTTTCCACCAATTGGCCTTTCTTATCGTAGATCGCTGCGAATCTGGTCTCGGTCAGCGGCTGGAGAACCGGACCAAGGAGACCTCCCCCCTTGGACGGATCGGCGGAATCGTATTCCATCACGAGACCCTGCATCTCCTGCCTCATTTTGACTGAAGCGTAGGAATGGCCCACCTTGACCCCCTTCTCGTGAGCACTCACGTCATTGTGCACGCGGAGCGCCAGCCTCCCCTTCGTCTCAATCATGCCCTGGCCGGGCAGCGGCATTTTCGCGGACGAGTCGGAGGTGTTTTCAAAGACATAGCGCTTCCCCGGTTGCCACTTCAGCTTCAGTTCCACCGCCCCTCCCGGAAGGACGCTCAGGATCAGGACTCCCAAGACCACGAGGGCAGTATCAGTAACAGTTTTCATGACTCCCTTGTCCCCGCGATGAGTACGGGAAACAAGGGAAAATCCTGCCGTTCCCGGCGCAATGGGGTTAAAGTGACGACGTGAGCGCAGATTTGGGAGAACTCGTCGATCGCTGCCGGGCCGGCGGCCTTCGCCGTACCAAGGCCCTTGAGGTTCTCCTCGGTACCCTGTTCAAGGCAGACCGTCCTGTGACCCTGGCGAGATTGGAGAAATCGCGCCCGCTTGCGACCCAATGTGACAAGGCCACCATCTACCGGCTCCTCCATCGCCTGACCGACGCCGGCATCGTCCGTCGCCTCGGACTGCACGAACGCGCCGCCTACTTTGCCCTCGTTCTTCCCGGCCAGCACCGCGATTACCTGATCTGCACCGAGTGCGGCACAATTGCCCCCATCGATGCCCCCTGCCCGGTCCACGAACTGGAAGATGAGATCCGGCAGGACACCGGATACCGGGATCTCTACCATGAACTTGAATTCTTTGGCACCTGCCCAAAGTGCGCGTAGCCCGTCATGCTCCCAGCCGAAGCGGATTCCCTGACTGAGCAATTCTTCGAGTTTCTTTCGGTTGAGAAGAACGTCTCCCCGCGCACCCTGGCCAACTACGAGCGCGCCCTGGAGGCTTTCCGTCAATGGCCGGGAGAGGACTTCACCCACTGGAATGACTGCACGGCCGACCATTTTCGTGCCTACCTCTTCGACTGCATGAAACGGGAGCTGGCCCGCTCCACCATCCGGTTGCACTTTTCGGCGCTTCGCTCCTTCTACAAGTACCTTGTTTCCCGCCACGGACTCCCCGGGAGTCCGGTCGCCGAAGTGCAGCTTCCCAAGCTTGAGCGCCAGCTTCCGGTGGTCCTGACCCTCAGGCAGATCGAGCAACTCCTGGATCTTCCCAGCCAGATCCCGCGGGAAAAACAGGCCCCCGTCTGGCTTCCCCTCCGGGATACCGCCATCCTTGAGCTCTTCTACTCCACCGGCCTGCGCCTCGCCGAGCTGGCAGCCCTTGGGGTCCGGGATCTCGACGGCCTGAGCGACACCCTGCGGGTGATGGGAAAAGGCTCCAAGGAGCGCCTCGTGCCCATCGGTTCCTACGCCATGAAAGCCATCGAGGCCTATCGTCAGTCCGCCAGAATCACGGAAGGCGCCCTCTTCCTCTCCAAGCTGCGCAAGCGCCTCTCGACGCGCTCAATCAACACCCTGCTCAAGAAGTATCTCGCCCACTCCGACATCCCCTTCAACGTCACACCCCACAAACTGCGCCATTCCTTCGCCACCCATCTCCTCGATGCCGGTGCCGACCTCCGCAGCGTGCAGGCCCTCCTCGGTCATTCCTCCCTTTCCACCACCCAGATCTACACCCATGTCACCAGGAAGCGCCTCCGCGAGGCCTACGACCGGGCCCATCCCCGTGCTTCCTAGGACAGCCCGACGAGTCGGTGGCATCCCAGTGGGCTGTACGCAAGAAGGGGAGCCTCATGGCTCCCCTTCCCGGTATATCAAAATTGAGTCGTCTCGCTCAGACTAGAATCCGAAACCAACACTCACG
>DMYM01000348.1 GCA_003483645.1 Verrucomicrobiales bacterium | reverse complement strand
GTTGTTGAAGAGCCCGAGGTCGTTGTAGCGGTTCACGACCTGGTTGGTGAAGTCGAAGTGGTACTGGTAACGAGTGCTGTTGGCGAAGTAGAGGTCCGGGCTACTGGTATGGACATCGTAGACGAGAAACTTGATTTCGCGCACGGAGTGCGCTCCCGGCCGGTTGTCCCGGGCCGACAGTTGCTCGAAGTGGGTCCGGTTCACCACCATGATGGCGCCTTGGGCTCGCTCGACCGGCGGGGCCGGATTGAGGGGATTGTAGTAGCCCGGGCGGGCCAGCTCGAGCCAGTCGGAGAAACCGTCGCGGTCGGAGTCCCGGGCAGCTGCCGAAGTGAGATGAGTGACCTGATAGTATCCCTGGTCCTTGGGGCGGGAAGAATCCGCGATTGTGGTGGGATTGGAGCTGCCCCTCACCATGGCCACGGGGCGGCCGCGGGTCACTTGCGACAGGGTGCGGGCCCGCCGCAGGATATGATACCTTCCAGACTCGGATTTGAGCTCGAAAGCGATCTTGCCCCCCGGAGAGTGTCCCACGGAGGTGATGGCAGGTTCGGCACCGGGAAGGGTGGCTGTGGTCACGCTACAGAGAAGGACGAGAAGGGACCGGTGGGGGGAAGGGGGCATGAACGAAAATGGGGGTACAGAAAAAAACTATAGGCTAATTCGGAATGGAGACTAGCGGGAAGTTGTTCCCAGCGGCCCCTTTATTTCGTCAGGATGGCATTCAGCGTCTCACTGGGCCGCATGGCGGCGTTGGTCTTGGCTTCGTCGGGTTGGTAATAGCCGCCCAATTCGACCGCTTGCCCCTGCACGCTGTCCAGTTCGGCCATGATTTGCTCTTCGGCGGCACCCAGTTGCTCGGCGAGGGGTGCAAACTCGGTCTTGAGTTCGGGGTCTGCATCCTGCGCGGCAAGTGCCTGGGCCCAGTAGAGGGCCAGGTAGAAA
The DNA here is from genome assembly GCA_003483645.1 of Verrucomicrobiales bacterium. Taxonomy (GTDB): domain Bacteria; phylum Verrucomicrobiota; class Verrucomicrobiia; order Verrucomicrobiales; family Akkermansiaceae; genus Roseibacillus_B. The sequence goes on along the minus strand of DMYM01000348.1, from coordinate 2,207 downwards.
TGTGTTCCCCGGCTGTCCAGTTCCCCGCACTTGCGCGAGGGGGTCTTGTTGTTGAGGAGATACTGGGTGCTGGCCTCGTCCAGGGTCTCGCCCAGGACGAGGGCCTTGGAGGAGTCGAATTTCCCGGCCAGGTGTTCGAGGGAGACGGCGAGAGCCAGGAACTCTCCCAGGGAATCCCAGCGCAGGTGATTTTGCTCCACGAATTGTTGGACATGCTTGGGTGCGGATCCGCCTGCGCCGGTCTCGAACAGCCCGCCACCGTTCATGAGCGGAACGATGGAAAGCATTTTGGCACTGGTGCCCACTTCCAGGATGGGGAAGAGGTCGGTGAGGTAGTCGCGCAGGACGTTGCCGGTGACGGAGATGGTGTCCTGGCCCACCTTGAGTCGCTCCAGGGTGAAACGGCAGGCTTCCACCGGGGCAAGGATGCGCAGATCGAGGCCCTCGGTATCGTGCCCGGAGAGGCAGGTCTTCACCTTTGAGATGAGTTGCGCGTCGTGGCCCCGGTTCTCGTCGAGCCAGAAAACGGCCGGGGTGCCGGTGGCGTGGGCACGACTGATCGCCAGTTTCACCCAGTCACGGATGGGAGCATCCTTCGTCTGGCAGGCCCGCCAGAGGTCGCCTTTCTCGACGGGATGCTCAAGGAGGACGTTGCCCTCGTCGTCGACGATGCGGATCCTCCCGTCGCCGGGCGCCTGGAAGGTTTTGTCGTGGGAGCCGTACTCCTCGGCCTTCTGCGCCATGAGACCCACGTTGGGCACCGTGCCCATGGTGGCAGGGTCGAAGGCGCCGTGCTCGCGACAGAAGTCGATGGTGGCCTGGTAGACACCGGCGTAGGAGCTGTCGGGAATGACGGCGAGGGTGTCCTGGCGTTCTCCCTGCGCGTTCCACATCTTGCCCGAGTCGCGGATCATGGCCGGCATGGAAGCATCGATGATGACGTCGCTCGGCACGTGCAGGTTCGTGATCCCCTTCTCGGAGTTCACCATGGCGAGGGCGGGGCCCTTCTCATAGCAGGACTGGATGTCGGTCTTGATTGCGGATCGCCTGTCCTCCGGAAGGGTCTCGATCTTGGTGAGGAGATCACCGAAGCCGTTGTTGAAATCGACGCCGAGTTCGTCGAGGAGCGGACCGTGCCTGGCAATCAGGTCGCGGAAGTACACACAGACGCAGTGACCGAAGATGACCGGGTCGGAGACCTTCATCATAGTGGCCTTCATATGGAGGGAGAAGAGGATGCCCTCTTCCCTGGCGCGTGTGATTTGGTGATCGAGAAATGACATCAGGGCTTTCCTGCTCATCACGGTGGCGTCGACCACTTCGCCGGCGAGGAGCGGCGCGGCGGTCTTCAGGACACTCGTGCTACCGTGTGGATCGACGAACTCGATCTGGAAGGTGGAGTCCGTCTCGGTCGTGAAGGACTTCTCCTTGTAGCGGAAATCGCTGGCGCCCATGGTGGCGACATTCGTCTTCGAGTCCTTCGACCACTCGCCCATGGAGTGCGGGTTGCTGCGGGCATACTCCTTTACGGCCTTGGGGGCTCTCCGGTCCGAATTGCCCTCCCGCAGGACCGGGTTCACCGCGCTGCCCTTGACCCTGTCGTAGCGTGCCTTGATCTCGTGCTCTCCGGCACTCGTGGGGTCTTCGGGGTAGTCGGGAAGTTGGCAGCCCTGGTCCCGGAGTTCCCCGATGGCGGCCTTGAGCTGGGGGACGGAGGCACTGATGTTGGGGAGCTTGATGATGTTGGCCTCGGGCTTCGTGGCCAGCTCGCCGAGCTCGGCGAGGTGGTCGTCGAGGCGCTGCTCCTCGCTCAGCCGCTCCGGGAACTGGCTGATGATCCGACCCGAGAGCGAGATGTCGCGAGTCTCGACGTCGACGCCGGCCTTCGCGGCGTACGCCTGGATGATCGGCAGGAACGAGTACGTCGCCATCAGCGGCGCCTCGTCGGTGTGGGTGTAGATGATGGTGGCCATGGTTTCCGGCGGCTCCTGGACGATCGTCGGCTCGATGCTGGCAGTGTTTCTTGACGTCAAGATACCTGACGCGTGCAGGGCCAGCCTGACAGGACCGTCCCGCCCGCTGCTAGCGTCACTCGGAGCCAATGTTCGTGATCCGTTCGTGATCGTCTCGGACCCTCTTCCAAGGAGACCTGCGTGACCACCACCCCGCTGAAGGTGGCCGTGACCGGCGCCGCCGGCCAGATCGGC
>DMYM01000073.1 GCA_003483645.1 Verrucomicrobiales bacterium | reverse complement strand
GTGATCGACCTGAGCGCCGACTTCCGACTGCGTGAAGCTGCCACCTACGAGGACTTCTACGGCGAAACGCACCCGGCGCCGGACCTCCTCGCAACGGCGGTCTACGGACTGCCCGAAATCCATGGAGAGGCCATTGCCGCCGCCCGCCTGGTGGCTTCTCCCGGTTGCTATCCCACCTCCATCCTGCTCCCCCTCATCCCGCTCCTGCGCGAGGGCTTGATTGACCCCGCCACCATCGTGGCGAACTCCCTGAGCGGAGTGAGCGGTGCCGGACGCAAGGCCGACCTCGCCCTCCTTTTCGTGGAGTGCAACGAAAGCATGCGCGCCTACGGCCTTCCCAGGCACCGCCACCTGTCCGAGATCGAGCAGGAGCTTTCCGCCGCCGCCGGAAAGAGCGTCACCATCACCTTCGTCCCCCATCTTATCCCTGTGAACAACGGGATCTGCACCACCACCACCGCGATGCTGCAGGGAGACCTCGCAAGCGTGGAACACGCTCTCCGTTCCACTTATGAAAACAGTTCTTTCGTTCGCTTGCTCGGAACGGGGGCCTGCCCTGATACTAAGAATGTAACCCACACGAACTTCATCGACATCGGCTGGCAACACGATGAACGCACTGGTCGGCTTCTCTTGCTGAGTGCGGAAGACAACCTTGGAAAGGGAGCGGCCGGTCAGGCCCTGCAGAGTTTCAATATCATGACCGGGTTGCCGGATATGACGGGCCTGGAAACGGTTTAAGAAAGAAAGGAACGAACGGTTGGCGATGGCCTTCAAGAAGGTGAAAGGCGGCGTGTGCGCCCCGATCGGATTTTCGGGCGGCGCGGTAAGCTGCGGGATCAAGGATCCGGAAAATCCGCGCCCCGACCTCGCTCTCGTTTACTCCAAACACCCCTGCGTCTCGGCCGGAACATTCACCTCCAACCGGGTGAAGGCGGCGCCGGTAAAGGTCACCCAGGCCCACCTCCGCGCCCGTGAGCTACGTGCCATCGTGGCCAACAGCGGTAACGCCAATGCCTGCACCGGAGTCCCGGGGATCGAGGACGCCCGGACCATGGCCAAGGCGGTGGCCGCTACCCTGGGCCTCCGGCAGCGCGAAGTGGGCGTATGCTCTACCGGAGTGATCGGCCTGCCGCTGCCCATGGACCGGATGAAGACCGGACTGGCCGGACTGGCCGATCACCTCAGCGCCAGGGGAGGCACCGAAGTGGCCAGGGCCATCATGACGAGCGACACCACCGTGAAGGAGATCGCCATCAGCGCCACCGTGGGCGGAAGGAAGGTGCGCATCGGCGCCTGCTCCAAGGGGGCCGGCATGATCTGCCCGAGCATGGCCACCATGCTCTGCTTCGTCACCACGGATGCCAACATCAGCAAGGCCTGCCTGCAGAAGACTCTCCTGGAAGCGGTAGAGGGATCGTTCAACCGCATCTGTATCGACGGTGACATGAGCACCAACGACACGGTCCTGCTACTGGCCAACGGACAATCCGGAGGCAAGCCCATCGCCCGTGGCAGCAAGGCCTGCCGCGAATTCTGCGAAGCCCTCCAGCATGTGCTCCTGGAACTTGCCAAGGCCTGTGTGCGCGACGGCGAACGCGTGAGCAAGTTCGTCACCCTCGAAGTAGTCGGCGCATCCGTCTATCTCGACGCCAAGAAGGTCGCAGAAGCGATTGCCAAGTCAGCCCTCGTCAAGTCGTCCTGGAACGGCGACGACCCGAACTGGGGCCGCATCATCCACGCCATCGGCTACTCCCGGGCCCGCATCCGGGAAGAGCTCATCGACATTTCCTATGATGGCAAACCGGCCTGCGAAGGTGGCCTGATGGCCAGGACTCCCATCAGGACCCTGCGGGACATTGCGGCCAAGGACAGCTTCACCATCACGGTGAACCTCCATCTCGGCAAGGCCGACTATACCATCTATACCAGCGATATTTCCCCGGAGTACATCGATTTCAATCGCAGCGAGTACTCCTACTGGAAGAATGCAGGGGTAGATTAGCACCACATCCCCGGACGGATTCCACGGGTTCTGCTTCCCCCGCCCGGGAGCGGCTATGCCGGGCGGACGGCACAAAATCCATCCTTCCAGCTCACCCTGACCTCCACCCCGTAGCACGCACCCAGTTGCTCCGCGGTGAGAACCCGACGCTTCCTTCCATCGGCCAGAATCCGCCCCTTCTTCATCAGGACCACCCGGTCGATCTCGGGAGGAATCTCGCGCACATCGTGGGTGACGAGCATGACTCCCGTCCCGTTCCGCATGAGTGCGCGCACCACCTCAATCAGATCCCAGGCCCCGGGGAGATCCAGGGAGGTGGTGGGCTCGTCGAAGATGAGCATCTCGGGTTCGTGCACGAGGGCCCGGGCCAGGAGGAACCGGCGGCGTTCACCGGAAGAGAGCTCACCATAGTCCCGCCACATCAGTTCGTGCACGCCCGCCGCCTTCATGGCCCTCCAGGCCCTGCGCTTCTCCGCCGCCGTGAAGGTCTGGCCCCGCGTGATCCCGTAGGTCCCGTGCAATCCGGTAAGCACCACGTCGCTGGTCAGTTCGTCGTCGGCAAAGAGGCCATGCTGCTCCGGGGTGACCAGCCCGACGTGCTCGCGCAGATCGTAAAGCGACCAGTACTCCTCTCCGAAAAGCCGCGAACTGCCCTGGTCCGCAACAGGATGAATATCCCCCGAGATCAGCGCCAGGAGCGTGCTCTTGCCCGCGCCGTTGGGGCCGAGGACAGCAATCTTCTCCCCGGTTTCGATCCGCAGGGACAGCCCGTCAAAGACCTTGTTGTCACCACGCCACACCGTGACGTTCTCCAGCTCAAGCACAGGTGAACCCACCGCATGACCTCCTGCCCAGTTCGCCGACCATGTTCCTTCTCATCATTCCACCTCTGGACTAGCTTTATGGTGAATGTCCGGACCCAGGCAACAGCAAATCGTCCCGGGGGCTCTTTACGAAGCCCTTCCTCACCTTCGTCCGTGAATGATGACCTCGGTGGAAACCGCCATCATCCCGGCTCAGGCGCACTCTACCGGACCACCACCCGCTCCGAGATGCGGTGGAATTCGCGCGCTGCAAAACCCAACACCAGGTCCTCAAGGACCTTATTCTTCAGGCGCGAAATCGACTCCACACTGAATCCCTGCGCCACCAGCTGCCTGGCAATGTGCGGTTTGATGCCCCGGGCACGGAGATAAAAGATCTCATCATCATCTATCATGGCCGAGGTGCTCCCGTGGGAACACTTCACCTGGTCCGCCTTGATCTCCAGCCCGGGCATGGAACTTGCCTCTGCCGCCTCACTCATGAGCAGGTTGCGGCAGGTCTGGTAGGCATCGGTCTGGTGCGCTCCGTCATCGACCAGGATGAGACCGGAAAAGACGGTTCGGCTCCCGTCGTAAAGGGTGTTCTTGTAGAGGAGATCAGAGCAGCTGCGCGCGCTGGCGTGATGCTGGAAGGTGCGCTGATCATACTCCTGCTCATCCCGCGCAATGCTCACCGAGAGCATGTCGGAATGGGCATTCTCTCCCTCCAGGCAACTGCGGGATTCCTGCCGGGCCCAGGCCGCCCCCGCATTCAGGATGAATGATTTGGAGGTGGCGTCGCGGGCAACGGTGGTATTGCCGACCTGGATCATCCGGGCCTGGTCACAGAGGTCCTGCAGGGCCAGATAAGTCAGCTGCGATCCCGGACCGGCCACCAGGTCATTGACCGCGATGGTCCAGGCATTTCGGGCGCTGGTATCGGACTGGAAGTAGTCGACCACCGTGACCCGGGCATTCCTGCCGGTCACCACCAGGCTGTGAGGGAACGTGATGACGTGGTCGCCGGCAAGCCAGTGAAAGATCTCGATGGGATCCTCCACCACCACTCCATCCGGCACGTAGATGAAGATCCCGGAGGAGACGTGAGCCTGGTGAAGGGCGGCGAACTTGGCCGAGCCCAGTTGGTGCTCGGACTTCATGAAATACTCCTGCACGAGATCAGAGTGTTCCTCCAGGGCAAGCCGCAGGGGCAGGCAAATGACCCCCTCGGGAAGATTGAGTTCCTGCTCGTTCAACCCCTCATTGAAGAATCCGATCCGCGCGGCCCGCTTCTCCAGACCGCTGGCTCCGCGGTGCGTCCCCATCGACTGCGGATCGGGAAGCTGCACGCCCTCAAAGTCGAGATGCCTCAGGCCGGCAAAACGCCATTCCTCGTCCTTGCGGGACGGCATGGGCAACTCTTGAAAGCGCATCCACCCGGCTTGTCGTGAGGCATTGAACCAGTCCGGCACTCCGCCCAGCCGACCCGGTTCCCGTTCCAGAACGTTCCCTCGATCCAATGTCGCTGCCATCAAATTTGGTCCACTGAAAACTGAACGGGGATCATGGGAAGCTATCCCACACTCCCTTCCATCTCCAACTCGATGAGACGCTTGAGTTCCACTGAGTACTCCATCGGGAACTCCCGCACCAGGTCATTGACGAAGCCGTTCACCGCCAGGCTCATGGCCTCGCCCTCACTCAGCCCCCGTTGCTGCAGGTAGAAGAGCATTTCCTCGGAAACCTGAGAAACGCTCGCCTCGTGCTGGGTGGCGTGCTGGTTGCCCCGCACCGTGATGGCCGGGTAGGTATCCGTCCGGCTGTTGGTGTTGATCAGGAGGGCATCGCACTCCGTGTTGTTCCGACAACCCTTAAGGTGCTTGGGAATGTGAACCTGACCGCGATAGGTCGAACGCCCCTCGCCCACCGAGATCGACTTGGAAACAATGTTGGAGGTCGTCTCATCGGCGGCATGAATCATCTTGGCCCCGGTATCCTGGTGCTGGCCTGAATTGGCGAGGGCAATCGAGATCACCTCGCCCCGCGCCCTGCGGCCCTTCATGACGACCCCGGGATACTTCATCGTGAGCCGGCTCCCGATGTTGCAATCGATCCAGCGCACTTCTGCGTTCTCGTGTGCGATCCCGCGCTTGGTCACCAGGTTGAAGACATTGTCACTCCAGTTCTGCACGGTAATGTACTGCAGCTTGGCGTCCTTCATGGCCACCAGCTCAACCACCGCCGAGTGCAGGGTAGCGGTCTCGAACTTGGGAGCAGTACAGCCCTCCATATAAGTCAATTCCGAACCCTCGTCACATATGATGAGTGTGCGCTCAAACTGACCGAAGTTTTCGGAATTGATCCGGAAGTAGGCCTGCAGCGGATGCCGCACCTTCACTCCCTTCGGCACGTAGATGAACGATCCCCCCGAAAAGACCGCGCTGTTGAGAGCCGAAAACTTGTTGTCTCCCGTGGGAATCACCTTGCCGAACCACGGCCGGAAGATTTCCTCGTAGTCCTTCAGGCCTTCCGTCGAGTTGACGAAGATGACACCGTCCTTTTCGAGTTCCTCCTTCACATTGGAGTAGGCCGCCTCGGAATCATACTGGGCCTCCACTCCCGCCAGAAAGGCCCTCTCCTGCTCCGGGATACCCAGACGCTCAAAGGTCTCCTTGATATCGTCGGGCACCTCGTCCCAGCTCCGGGTCGGCTTCGTCCCATCCGAAAGATAGTAGCGAAGGATGTCGAAATCGATGTTCTCGAGATCCTTGGTGGCCCAGTTCGTGGGCATGGGCTTGGCAAGGAAGGTCTTGAGAGCCCTGTGACGGAACTTCCGGACCCAGTCCGGGTCCTCCTTCACATCACAGATATAGTCGATGGTGGCGGAACTCAGCCCGCGACCTGCATCGTACTTGTGCGACTCGGGGTAGGAAAAGTTCCCCTTGCTCTGGTCGATATCAATCGCC
>DMYM01000294.1 GCA_003483645.1 Verrucomicrobiales bacterium | reverse complement strand
CCCAGTGCTGCTGCGTGTTGTAACTGCCCAGGGGTTCCCCGTCATCAAAGGTCCACTCACGGACCTGCTCGAAAACCAGTCCATCCCGGCTGCGCGTCATATAGCCACTGTGATCCGCCCGCAAGGTGAGATAGAACCACTCACCGTGCTGTATGAGTGAGGGTTCGTAGAGCCCACGTCCCTTTGGAATGTTGAGCTCCGTTCCATGTTCCACGTAGGAAATCCGTTCGCCGTCGAACCTGCACCGCACCACCACGCTCGTATAATTGAATTTCTTGGGGTCCGCCATGTAGCGGACCGGCAACAGGATCTCACCGTTGGGCAGGTCCACCCGCTGTGTGTTCCCCGCATTGGCCGCCGTGATGGCATGGCCACGATGATCCTTTTCCGGCATCTCGAGAAAACGCAGAGGACTCCAGGAACCATCCGCGGGATTCATCACGGCATAAGACACCTTCTCCCTCCGCCGGTTCTCCTTGGTTCCTCCCTCAAAGTTGAAAGTCTTGCCGGTAGCAATCACCTTCCCCGATCTGGCATGATAGGTCGGCCACAAATCACCTGCACAAACCTCGTATCCATCCTTTTGCCTTGCCCGCTTCAGGTCCGGAATGACCTTCGGGATGCTCCAGGTCTTTCCTTCATCCCTGCTCAGTGACTGGTAGATGTCATGAAAGTTGTGCACCCCTCCTCGCCCCGTCTCTGACATGGTGGTGATCCACATCGGCCTGCTCCCCTTCCCTGCTTCGGATGCCGGCACAAAAGCCGTCCGCGCCTGCCACCAGTCCCAATCCTTGTCCCGCCCGGGGATTGCAGTCAGCGCCTCAATCTCCAACTGGACCGGCTTCACCTCCCGGGCAACAACCGTTCCTGCTGCCACTGACAGAAACAACGACCCCGGGATAACGGACATCAGCAATCGAAGACACATGGAGGAATCCTGATTACAACACGCACACCCCTTGGCCCACCTAAAATATTCAATCGCCTGTTCGCTACCTGCAAGCCTGCCGCTGCATGCGGTCGGCCTCCGTGCAACATGACCCCGTTAACGGAACCGGAAAATCACTGGTCAGGGGACCGTCTGCCCCGAACCGGACGGGAAGCCGCAGGGTTCGAATGCCCGGCGGACGATTCGGATTTGACCACGAGGGTGGTATCGCGGACCCTGAACACTGAACAAACCTCATCGGATTCGTCTGACCACCCTCTTCCATGAAACCCAGGATTCTTTTTTCGGCGGGCACCCTCGCCCTCGCCTCCCTGCCCCTCCACGCCGTCCAGTACGGTCCCCAGGTCTTTGACCAGCCCAACGGCACTACCAACCTCGGTGACGGCACCACCCTTGCCAGCAGCGACGATTCCGCTGCGGTGGAGGGCGGTGCCCTGATCCTCACCAGGGACGGGACGGCCAACACCCATGCTTCGCTGCGCATCCCCGCCCAGGCCGCCTCCGCCCTGGGCTGGACCGCCTCTTTTGAATTCACCCTGGCAGACCAACCCGGAAACGACCCGGGAGAGGGCTTCTCGTTCTCCTATGGGGCGATCCCGGCCTTCAACGACGGACAGGGCGATCCCGCTGCGGCGGATGCCCATGGTGCCGCGGAAGAAGGATGGGGCGCGACCACCACCCACCTCGCCTTCGAAATCGACACACGTGACGACGGGGCGGCTGAGCAGGGCTTCAACATCTCGCGCGACGGAACCGACCTCGCCTTTGAGAATCGCATGATCCTCACCGACGGTCAGATCCTCAGCGGATCGATCTGGCTCTCCTGGCATCCCGCCAATGGCGCGAGCATGAGCATTGACCTCGGGGAGGGGTTGTTGCCGGTCTTCACCAATGTGGCCACCCCGGGCTTCGTGGGAAACAACAGTCATCTCTTCGCCCTCAGTGCCCGCACCGCCAGTGCGACCCAGCGCCTCGAAATCGACAACCTGCAGGTCACCACCATCCCACCCGGATTCATCGTCCTGCCCAACCCCATTATCTCGGAGTTCATGGCGGAAAACGATACCACCCTGGAAGACGAGGACTGCAGGACTTCGGACTGGCTGGAGGTTTTCAACTCCACTGCCAATGCCATCAACCTCGAGGGCTGGTATCTTACCGACGACCCGGACGAGCCTGCCAAGTGGCCTGTTCCGGACCTCCCCCTCGATGCCAATGAGCGCACGATCATCTTCGCCTCCAACCGGGACCGGATCGAGGGCGAGTTGCACACCGATTTTCGTCTGGACCGTGACGGGGGCTATCTGGCCCTGGTCAAACCGGATGGCCTGACCGTCGCCTCCTCCTACCTCTACCCGCCCCAGATCGGGGATATCTCCTACGGGACCCTCGGCCTGGAACAGACCGAAGGATCCTTCCGCAACCCGAGCCCGGGCGATCCCAATGTCGGACCCCAGGGTGACTTCCTGCTGGAAAAGGTCATCTTCTCGCAGGAGAGCCAGGTCATCACCGAACAACTGGACCTGGAACTGAGCAGCCCGCTCCCGGGAACAACCATCCGCTACACCACCAACGCCACGTCCAACAATCCCACCTGGCGGACCTATACCAATCCCATCCGTATTCGCGAGACCACCCGGGTGACCGCCCGCCTCGAGCAACCGGGAAAGGAGCCCGGCCCCCTGCGTGACCGCACCTTCATCAAGCTCGCCTCCAACATGCAGAACGTGCGCTCGCCCCTGCCCCTCATCATCATCGACTCCTTCCGCCGCAACATCGATGGTGAGTCGAGTTCCAACTCGCAGAACCCCAAGCGCCCGGTCCACGGGATCTTCATCGACGTGGACCCCACCAGCGGAGAGGCTCGACCGACCGATCTTCCCGACTTCGAGGGGCGGGGCGGCATGCGCGTGCGCGGACAGACCTCGGCCGGCTTTCCCAAGAAGCAGTACTCCTTCGAGACCTGGACCAGCGAGGGTGATGACAAGGACGTGAGCATCTTCGGATTCTCTGAGGAGTCGGACTGGGTGATCCACGCGCCCTACTCGGACAAGTCGCTCATGCGCAACAAGATCGTCTACGAAACGAGCCGGGAAATAGGCTACCCCGCTGGCCGCACTCTCTTCTGTGAACTCTATTTCAACACCAACGGAGGTGATGTCTCCAGCTCCGACTACCGCGGGGTCTATGTCTTCATGGAGAAGATCAAGCGGGACGACGGCCGCGTGAACATCAAGAAACTGCAGAACTGCGACAACGGCCGGGCGGAGGTGACCGGTGGCTACATCTTCAAGAAGGACAAGGGCCAGTCCGTGGACGTCACCTTCAACACCAAAAGGGAAGGCCACAACCTCGCCTTCGTGGAACCCGATCAACCGACCCAGACCCAGCGGGAATGGCTCGACACCCACATCGATCGCTTCGAGGACACCCTGTGGGGGAGCCGCTTCGACCATCCCACCCGCGGATACCGCAACTTCATCGACGTGCAGTCCTTCATCGACACCCACATCTGGGTGGAGGTCTACAAGAACATCGACGGCTACCGCCTGAGCAACTACTTCTACAAGGACCGTGGACGCAAGATCGTGGCCTCCCCGGTCTGGGATTATAACCTCTCCCTGGGGAATGCGGACTATCTGCAGGGTGAGTTTCCCAACGGTTGGTACTACACGCAGCTCAGCAGCAATGCCTATCCCTGGTACGGCCGCCTTTTCCTCGATACTGAATTCAACCTCCAGTACTGGGATCGCTGGTTCGAATTGCGGGAGGGCATCTTCGATACCGAGGCCATGATGGCGCGCATCGACAACCACGTGGCCCTGCTCAATGCGCCGGCCCGGCGCAACTTCCAGAAGTGGCGCATCCTCGGCAACCACCTCTGGCCCAACGCCCAGAGCTGGACTCCCCCGGCGCCCCTGCCCGGGAGCGACCGCAACCTTGCCGGAGCCCGCAACCGGCGGGCCTACCGCGATGAAATCGACTGGATGAAGGGCTGGCTGACCGCCCGCCTGGCCTGGATCGACGACCAGAGCGACAATCCGCCCGTCTTCAGCGAGGACGGAGGGGTGATTCCCAACGGAACCAGCCTCGCCATCACCAATCCCAATTCCGGAGGCGGACAGATCTACTACACCACCGACGGCAGTGATCCCCGCCTGCCCGGCAATCAGAACGTGACCGCCCTGCTGCCTGCGGAATCGCAATGCCGTTACACCATCCCGGAGGCGGAAATCCCGGGCTGGAACACGGCGCACGGTCCCGCCGATCTGGCAGGCTGGAACACGGGGCCGGCCGGTCTGGGATACGAGAGAACCCCAGGGCCCTACGCCACCCTGATCAACACGAACCTGCCCGCCGGGACCACCAGCGCCTACGCCCGTTTCGAGTTCGAGGTCGCGGAGCAGGCCACCCTGGATGCCCTGACCGCACTCAACATGCGCCTGCAGTATGACGACGGATTCGTCGCGTATCTCAACGGCGTGAAAGTCGCGAGTGCCAACGCCCCGGATACCCCGGCCTGGAACTCGGTGGCCACCAGCACCCGCGAGGGCGAGGTCGGCACCAGCATCCACACCATCAGCCTCACCTCCTTCAAGGACGAACTGCTGATCGGAACGAACGTTCTGGCCATCCAGCTCCTCAATACCGGGGTCACCAGCAACGGCCTGCTCTGCAGCCCGGAAATTCAGGCCAGCAGTTCGGATGATGCGCCCTCCTCCCGGGCCCGCCTCTACCGCCAGCCCCTCCCCCTCGACAGCTCGCAGACGGTGCGGGCCCGCGTAAAGACCTCCTCGGGATGGTCGCCCATCCAGACGGAGGCCTACCTCGTCAACGGCGCACCGGCTGGACCTACCAACCTGGCGGTAAGCGAGCTGAACTATCGCCCCTCTCCGGGCACCTCGGAGGCGAGCCGGGGCTTCGACGCGCGAGTCGACTTCGAGTATGTCGAGGTGATGAACATCTCGGACGTGGACGTGGACCTGAGTGGAGTGGCCTTCACCCGCGGCATCGAGTTCAAGTTCGATCTCGGAAAGGTGCGCTACCTGGCCCCGGGTGAACGGGTGGTGGTGGTTTCCAATCGCGATGCCTTCAGCCTGCGTTACTCCCGCCTGGCCTCGGCCGTGCGCATTGCCGGCGAGTACCGCCAGAATCTCAGCAACGACGGGGAGACCATCATCCTGAGCGCGGCGGACGGATCCGCTATCCGCAACTTCGCCTACAACGACAAGGAGCCCTGGCCCGAACTGGCCGACGGCGACGGACTTTCGCTGGTGCTGCGTAATCCCCTCGACAACCCCGACCACTCAGACCCTCTCAACTGGCGCTCCAGCACCATCGTCGACGGGGCCCCGGGCAGCAGTGACGGCAGCGAGTTCACAGGCGATCCGGATCTCGACAGCGACGACAACGGGATCAACGACTTCCTGCAGTATGCCCTCGCCCCGGACGGAACCACCCCCACCCTTCCCTCCATGGCGATCCAGCCCTTCAACCTGGGCGAGGAAGGGGACAGCGGGGACTTCATGACCTTCAGTTACACCCGCAACCGCATCGCCGACGACGTGAACTACACCGTGCAGCAGAGCCCCAACCTGAGGGACTGGTCTCCCGGAACGGCCGAATCCATGGAGCTCATCGAACGCACTGAAAACGCGGACGGCACTGACACCATCAGCTTCCGCCTCAAGGAAGAGGTGACGGAAGCGAAGGAGCTCTTCCTCCGGTTGGCCGTTGAGAAGAACTGAGACCGTCACTCTCGCCAGCAGCGAACTCCCCGGCACCCGCGAGCGCCTCTTCCCACGCATCGAGCTCTCCTCGAGGGAGTAAGCGCCCACCGTTCCGGCCTACTTCCTGGCAATCCAGGCGGACGCCCACCCGCCTGAAAGCCTGAAATACACGTCATCGCGGGGGCTGACTTCCAGGGGGCGATCAATTCCGGATACAGGCCGGGCGAGCCTAGGGGATCTGCACATTCACGTTGTCAAGGCAGAGTCCGCTGAAGGTATCAACACTGCCATCACTGACAAAATTGAATTCGATGAGGACAGACTCTCCGATCGCTGCCGCGGGAACGGGAACTTCGGTGGTGACATAATTCAGATCGAAGACCGTCATGTCGATGGGAACGTCCGCTCCAAGCTGGGCCTGGTCGTCAGAGCGCAGGAAGCGCACGGAGGCGGTGTCGCCAAACCCATCTCCATCGCGGTAGGCGTCGAAGCTGA
>DMYM01000131.1:951-9684 GCA_003483645.1 Verrucomicrobiales bacterium | reverse complement strand
GCAATTCCCCCCCGGTTAGAACAGAACCATGGACCTCAAACTCAAGGACAAAGTCGTAATCGTGACCGGGGGCGCCAAGGGCATCGGAGCTGCCGCGGTCGAACTTTTCGCCCGAGAAGGTGCCATCCCGGTCATCGTGGGACGCAGTCCGGAAACAGGCAACGCCCTCCTCGAACGCATCGGAGCCACCGGCACACGTGGTCTCATGATCGAGACCGAACTGACTGAAGTGGACGCCTGCCGGGCAGCGATCGGGAAAACCCTGGAATCCTTCGGATGCCTCGACGGCATCGTCCACAATGCCGGCGTCAACGACGGAGTCAGCTTGCGGGCCGGGCCGGACGAGTTCATCGCTTCCCTCCAGCGCAACCTCTTCCACCTCTATAACCTTACCCATTTCGCCCTCGATGCCCTGATCGAAAGCACGGGATTCATCGTCAATGTCTCCTCCAAGCTGGCGGTCACCGGCCAGGGAAGCACCTCCGGCTATGCCGCGGCAAAGGGGGCCATCCACGGCCTGACCCGGGAGTGGGCGGTCGACCTCGCCGGGCATGGCATCCGGGTCAATACCGTCGTGCCCGCCGAAGTATGGACTCCCATGTACGACTCCTGGATCAAGACCGTCGAGAATCCGGAGAAGACCCTCGAAGCGATCCGGGCCCGCATTCCCCTTGGCCGGCGGATGACCAGTGCCGAGGAGATGGCCAGCGCCATTGTCTTTCTGGCCTCCCCCTGTTCCGGACACACCACCGGCCAGATCCACCACATCGATGGGGGCTACGTCCACTTCGATCGCTCCTACGGGAACATCGAGAAGGACGAGTCCTGATTGCCGCCGCACATGCTGCGATCCTTGCCCCTTGAAAAACCGGGAGGGCCGCCCCCTGCGAGGCCGCTTACCCACTGGTGTCCACCAGGAGGTGGTCAAACGGCGGCGGCTTCAGCGCAGTGGTCTGCAGGTAGGCATCCCATTGAGCCAACTTGGCCAGGTCTCTGGCTTCGCCACGGCGCTCCATGCGCTCCCGCCTCACTTCCGGCGGACAGGAAACAAAATGCACCTCCACCGGGACTCCAAAGCGTGCTGCGAGCCGTGCAGGCCAGTCCTGTTGCTGGGATTCCCGCGTAAAGGGTCCCACCAGGACCACCGGAAGGTGTGAAAGATTTGCTTCCGCCACCCGGAAGAGCGATTCGTATACCGACTCGCGGAAGATCTCCTTGTAACGTGGCGAATCCCTGTCGTCACGAGAAAGCCCCGCGGCCTGCATTCCCGCCTGTACCACCGGCTCGGTGACAATGTCATTATCAAGCAGAACCGCGCCCACCCGGGCAGCCAGTTGCCGGCCGTGATGGGTTTTTCCCCCGGCGGGCGGGCCGCAGACCACGTACAATTTCATCTCAGTCGATGTGAAATCTTCTGACAGTCTGGCGTGCGACAACCCCACGGCACGCACCCGCTGCCGGGGTAGCTTCCGGAATCATTCCCAGTAGACATGGACTCCCCGTAGCAGAGAGCCGGGAGTCCCTCAAGGCCTTCGCCCTCTCCCTCCCGGCCCGGCATTCCATGGCTCTTCAGGAAACAGGCGGCCACCTGCACTGCCGGGCGATCATAAATCCTCCAAATCCCTGCCGCTCCGTGGCTGCTCTTGCATCCACCGGCATTTTCTCTGAGGCTGTCCCCATGTCCCAGCGAACGGGCGTTCTCCTCCTCGTCTCCGGACCCTCCGGCTCCGGCAAGACGACACTCTGCCGACGACTGGCCAGGGACGGGGAAGCCCACTACTCGATTTCCTGCACTACGCGTCCGGTCCGGGAGGGCGAGGTCAACGCCCATGATTACTACTTCCTGACCCGGGAACAGTTTGAAGCCGACGTGGAGACTGAAAATTTCCTCGAGCACGCCGAGGTCCATGGAAATCTCTATGGAACTCTGAAGTCCGAGGTTCTTGAGTTCCTGAAGCGCGGCGAGGACGTGGTCGTGGACATCGATGTGCAGGGCGCAGCCCAGGTGCGGTCCTGCGACGATCCTCTCATTGCTGCCAGCCTGGTGGATCTCTTTGTCATGCCGGCGAGTGAAGACGAATTGCGTAAACGCCTGGCAAATCGCGCCACCGACACCGAGGAAGTGATCGCGCTGCGTCTCCGTAATGCCCTGGAGGAGATGCGCCATGCCGGTTCCTACACTTACCGGCTCATTTCGGGATCAAAGGAAGACGACTACCAGCGTTTCAAGTCCCTCCTCGTGGCGGAGCGCCTGCGTGTTTCGCGCCTCGCTTGAGGAGAAGTGATCCCCTTCGGAAAAAATTCTTCGCAACATCGGCGCAGATGGAGGTTAATTCCGGCACATGATCATTGTTCTTGGAATCACCGGATCCATTGCCGCCTACAAGGCGGCCGACCTCGTCTCGCAATTGACCAGGGATGGTCACGAGACGCACTGCGTCATGACTCAGGCGGCCACCGAGTTCATTACCCCTCTCACTCTGCAGGCGCTCTCCCGCAACCCGGTCCTCGTCTCGTTGAAGGACGAAAAGCAGTCATGGAAGCCTGACCATATCGACCTCGCTGATCGCGCAGACCTCTTCCTGATCGCCCCTCTCAGTGCGAATACCCTGGGAAACCTTGCCAACGGCCTCGCGCCCAATCCACTTTCCAGTATCTATCTCGCCACCCAGGCCCGGGTCCTCCTCGCACCAGCCATGAATGGAAAGATGTGGGAACACCCCGCCACCCAGCGCAACGTCGCGCAACTTAAGGCCGATGGATGCCGCTTCCTCGGCCCTGAAGAATCCGGCATGCTGGCCTGCGGATACGAAGGTGCCGGTCGTCTCGTCCCGGTGGAGGAGATTCTGGATGCTGTCAGGGAACTGGCCGCCTCCTCCGGCTAAGCGTTTTATCCTACCCTGCAACCCTCCCGCATTCCGACCTCGACTCAGTTCTGTGAACATTCTCGTCACTGCCGGTTCAACTCGCGAACCACTCGATCCGGTCCGATACCTCACCAACCGGTCTTCCGGCAAGATGGGTTACGCCCTCGCCAACGCGGGTGCCCAACTTGGACACCGCGTCACCCTGATCTCAGGCCCCACCAGCCTTGATATCCCCATCAATGTGGACTACGTCCCGGTTGAAACGGCCCAGGAGATGTTCGAGGCCACAAGTATCCACATCGCCAGGGCGGATGCCGCCATCTTCTCGGCTGCCGTGGCGGACTACCGCCCGGCCACCTTCGTGGAAAACAAGATTAGGAAGTCCGAGGACCATCTCACCATTGAACTCGTCCGCAATGCCGACATCCTGGGATCGGCGCGTGCCGAGTTCCGCTACGAGGGCGTGCTGGTCGGATTCGCCGCCGAGACCGAGAACCTCGAAGAACACGCGCGGGAAAAACTGCATCGCAAGGGCTGCGACCTGGTGGTGGCAAACGACGTCTCCCGGAGCGGCATCGGCTTCGACTCCGACCACAACGAAGTCCTCCTCATCTACCCCGACCGGACCGAGCCCCTGCCCGTGGAGACCAAGGAGCACCTTGCCCATCTCATCGTACAGGCCGTGCAGGAATTACGGATTCGGAAGGGCTAGCCCCAGAGAATGTCTCGCTGATGCTTTCCGGAAAATAGCGGTATCAATCAACGTCCTTCTGCGGTTTTATCGGCCCATGACACACCTCCAGGCCGCCGAGCAGGCCGCGCACCAGGCGGGCGCCCTCCTCCGGGAAAACTTCCACCGCAGCAAGGACATCGACGAAGCCCACCACCACGACGTCAAGCTGGCTCTTGACCGGGAATCGCAGGATCTCATCACCAAGGTCCTTCTGGACGCCTTCCCCGACTATGCCCTCTACGGTGAAGAAGGCGTAGCCGGCAACCAGGACTCTCCCCTGCAGTGGATCGTGGATCCCATCGACGGAACCGTGAACTACCTCTACAGCATTCCGCACTTCTGCATCTCGATCGCCCTGCGCGAACGGGACCGGGAGGAAATCGTGATGGGACTCATCTACGATCCCATGCTTGATGAACTCTGGACCGTGGAAAAGGACGGCCCTCCATCCCTGAACGGAAAACCGATTGCCTGCTCGCAACGCACTACGCTCGAAGAATCGATCCTCTTCGTGGGATGCGGCAAGGACAAGGAATCGATGGCCACCGGCCTTGAGAGGTTTGAACGAGCCTCCACCCGTGCCCGCAAGATGCGCATGATGGGGTCAGCTGCCCTTGGAATGGCCTACATCGCAGCCGGACGGCTGGACGCCTACATTGAGTCCCGCATTTCTCTCTGGGACGTGGCCGCCGGTATCCTGCTGGTGGAATCCGGAGGAGGAAAGGTCGACCTTACCCCGCATCCCACCACCCCGGATGTCTGGTCGGTGGTGGCCACCAATGGAAAGATCCCCATAGAGGAGATCCTCTGATCTGACAGGAGAGCGGTCCGGCGGCACATCGCGACCATCCGATGGCACGGAATCCGAAAGCCTGCCACCTTGCACCCACCACCGGTTCTACTTTCCAAAAGAAGTCAGCAACTCCCTTTCCACCTTGCCCCGCGATGAGGTCTAAGGTGCACTGAGCACGTTAACACCGCGGCCGCGGTCAACCAACCACCACCTAACGCCCACCGACAATGACCCGCGTTGGAATCGGATACGATGTCCACCAGTACGCCGAGAACCGTCCGCTTATCCTCGGCGGCGTAGAGATTCCTCACTCACACGGCCTGCAGGGACACTCCGATGCCGACGTGCTCTCCCATGCCATCGCGGATGCCATCCTGGGAGCCCTGGGACTCCCCGATATCGGACACTACTTTCCCCCCGGTGACGCATCCATCGAGGGGATCTCCAGTCTGGAGATCCTCGCCAGGTGCCGGACTCTGGCGGAGGCGGAGGGCGCGACCATCGTCAATATCGACAGCACGCTCATTGCTGAAGCTCCAAGAGTCCTTCCCTTCCGTGAAGCCATGCGGGAGAAGATCGGAGCAGCGCTCGGGCTTGGGACGCACTTGATCGGGATCAAGGCCACCACTAATGAGCAAATGGGCTTCGTGGGACGCGGGGAGGGAATCGCAGCGATGGCGGTGGCCTCGGCAGATTCGTAGAAGCCTGCCACCTACCCCCAGCCGGTCGCCTCCATCAGGGCCGAACCGATCTGGGCCGGGGTCTCCGCCACCGTGATTCCCGCCGCGCGCAGAGCCTCCTTCTTGGCCTGGGCCGTGCCCTTGCCGCCCGAAACGATCGCCCCGGCGTGTCCCATGCGCCGTCCCGGCGGTGCGGTGGCACCCGCGATAAAGGCCGCAACAGGCTTATTACAGTGTTCGCTGGCCCAGACAGCCGCTTCCTCCTCGGCCGAGCCTCCGATCTCACCGATCATGATGATGGCCTCGGTCTCCTCGTCATCGTTGAAGAGTTGCAGGGCGTCGAGGTGGGACGTGCCATTGATGGGATCGCCCCCGATCCCCACACAGGTGCTCTGCCCATAACCGCGCTGAGTAGTCTGCCAGACAGCTTCGTAGGTGAGCGTGCCCGAGCGCGAGACGATCCCCACCCGGCCCCGCTTGTGAATATAGCCTGGCGCGATCCCGATGCGACAACCACCCTGCGAGTTTTCTCCGCGGCCGGGCGTCACGATTCCCGGGCAGTTGGGCCCCACCAGGCGCACCCCGCTACCGGTCATGACCGCCCTGACCTTCATCATGTCACGAACCGGAATTCCTTCCGTGATGGCCACCACCAGATCCACCCTGGCATCTACACTCTCGAGAATGGCATCGCCCGCAAAGGCCGGCGGAACGAACACTGCCGAGACCGTGGCTCCGGTCTCCCTCACTGCCTGCTCCACCGTATCAAACACGGGAACCTTGTGTTCCCCGTGCACGAAGGTCTGTCCACCCTTGCCGGGGGTCACGCCCGCCACGAGCTGCGTCCCGTAGTCGAGGCTCAACTCCGCGTGGCGTCCGCCAAAACTTCCAGTAATGCCCTGCACCAGGACCTTCGTGTCTTCTTCGACTAGAATTGCCATTCCGGTAGATCGGTTAAGTCACCGCAGAACGATTCCCTGCAGGTCTGGATAGTGTGAATTCCTTTCATGAGACGCGATCCCGTTCCTTTACTGCGAATCAATCAGTGATGACAGCTACCGCCTTCTCGGCCGCATCCGCCAGGTTGTCGGCTGTGATTATATTGAGTCCACTGGCCACCAGGGTGGCTTTTCCCGCAGCCACGTTGTTGCCCTCAAGCCGGATCACCAGAGGAATGGGCAACCCGACCTCCTCGCAGGCCGCCACCACCCCATGGGCGATGACATCGCAGTCCATGATCCCTCCAAAGATATTGACCAGGATGGCCTTCACCGCCTCGTCGGAAAGGATGATTTTGAAGGCCGCCGCCACCTGCTCCTGTGAAGCCCCTCCACCCACGTCGAGGAAGTTGGCAGGCTCGCCACCATGGTGCTTGATGAGATCCATGGTCGCCATGGCCAACCCCGCTCCATTCACCAGGCAGGCGATGTTCCCGTCCAGGCCGATATAGTTCAAGGAGTGCCTCGAAGCCTCCACTTCCCGCGGATCCTCTTCCTCGGTATCCCGGAACTCCACGATCTCCGGATGGCGGTAGAGCGCATTGTCATCGAAGTTGAACTTGGCATCCAGGGCCAGGACACGACCATCGGTAGTCCGGACCAGGGGATTGATCTCCACCATCGAGCAATCGCACTCGAGAAAAAGGCGGAACAGGTTGCCGAGGAGCTTTCCGAACTGCTTGGCCTCGTCACCCGTAAATCCAAGCCCAGTAGTGAGTTTGCGCACTTCATAGGGCTGGAGCCCCACCAGGGGATGCACGTGCTCCCGCAGGATCTTTCCCGGATCCTTTTCCGCCACCTCCTCGATATCCATTCCTCCCTCCGTGGAAGCGACAATGACCGGGCAGCAGGCGGACCGGTCCATCAGGATTGCCAGATAATACTCGTGGCTGATATCAACAGCCTCCCCCACCATCACCTTGCGTACGAGCCTGCCCTCCTCCCCGGTCTGCTTGGTCACCAGGATTTCGCCGATCATCCTGTCCGCGATCCCGGCCACCTCACCCGACGCCACAAGATGCACCCCACCCTGAAAACCGTTCTTGAACGTTCCCTTGCCCCGACCTCCCGCGTGGATCTGGGACTTCACCACCACCCGGTCTCCTCCCAGCTCCACCGCAGCGGCAGCGGCCTCCTCCGACGTGTCGGCCACCATTCCCCGGGGGCTTGGGACCGAAAACTGGTCAAATAGAATCTTGGCCTGGTACTCGTGGATATTCATGAGGCGAGCGGCGCGGAACGTACGACCCCCCCTTCTCGCGGTCAAGGCTGCAGGAGGCCTGCCGGTCGATCACATGATCAACGGCGTCCGGGGCTACCCGCCTCCCGACCCTCACTCCCTCACCTCGCTTTCGATCGTGCCCCCAGCCACCCGGGTCACGAGACGATCTCCCGCCCCGACCTGTGCCGGATCCGTCACGAGGTCTCCGCTCGCGGTCAGCGTGATGGAGAAACCCCGCCCAAAGGCCGATTCCGGTCCCAGGGTCTTCAGGAGGCGTCTAGCCCGCTCCAGCCGCTGCGATACGCCCTGCAGGCAGTGCCTGACCTGCTGGACATAGCGCGCCCTGAATTGACGCAGGCCCTCCAGGCGCTGCTCCACCACCAGGCGCGGGTGCCGCGCCTTCCATGCGGCCTGCCGGTCCGCCAGCCTCAACTCCCGGCGGTTCAGCCGCTCTTCCACCGTTCGCTTCATGGCAGCATGGACTTCGTCCAGACGCAGCGCCGGCTCCCGCAGGACTCGTTCCGCATCGTGCGCCAGCACTCCGCGCCGTGCAAAGCGGATGAGATCCTGCGCGAAGCGGAGTTTTTCCCGCACCGGCCTCCGCAAACCATCGTGCAGACGCTGCAGCTTCGCACGCAGTTCCTCCTCATCCGGAGCAACCAACTCAGCGGCGGCACTCGGAGTCGGGGCCCGCACATCCGCGACGAAGTCCGCAATCGTGAAATCAATCTCGTGTCCCACCGCCGAAACAATCGGAATGGAACAGTCCGCGATCGCCCGTGCCACACTCTCTTCGTTGAAGTTCCAGAGATCTTCCAGTGAGCCTCCCCCGCGACCCAAGATGATCACATCGCAACGCGGAAGATCATGGTGTTCCGGGTCGCCCATCATGCCAATGGCCCGCACGATTCCACGTTCTGCCCCCTGTCCCTGCACCGCCACCGGGAAAAGGACCGCCTGCACCCAGGGCGCGCGCCGGGAGAGCACGCTCACAATATCCTGCAGCGCGGCCCCGCTGGCCGACGTCACCAGCCCGATCACGCGTGGAAAGGCCGGCAGGGGGCTCTTCAGTTCCCCGGCAAAGAGGCCCTCATCGTGAAGCTTCTTCTTCAACTGTTCGAACCGGGCCTGGAGCTCGCCCAACCCTGCCGGAACCACCCGCTTCACGATCAACTGGGCCTGTCCGCGGGCCTCGTAAACCGTCACTTCGCCGAGCATCCGCACCTTCGCCCCATCCTGCAGCGCTTCATGCCCGGCACATCTCCGTTCGGCACTGAAAGCCGCACAGCTCAACTGCGCCTGCTCGTCCTTCAGCGAAAAATAGTAATGCCCGTTGCCCTGTTTGCGCAGGTTGGACACCTCTCCTTCCACCCACACATCCCCGATCTCGATCTCCAGGACGTTCTTCATGCGACGCACCAGCCTGCTCACCGACATCGC
>DMYM01000131.1:0-635 GCA_003483645.1 Verrucomicrobiales bacterium | reverse complement strand
CCGACATCGCCCCCTCGTCTCCCCGCCGGTAGTGCTCCCCCTGCTCACGCATGCGCATGGAGGCAGGCTAGAATACGAACCGCCGAATATGGAGGCGAAACTCACTAATCACCACTCATGGCCCAACCGTTGCCGGCTCCCCGCAGCCGGCAACTGACCCCCGGTGGTTCGCCTTCATCCCACCCGCCATATCCTGCCGGGCTCCCCAATTCCTTGCCAAACCGCCTGCTGGACGTTTCCATCGCGGCCCACCACATCCAGCGAGACCATGGCTGACAAAGAATACACTGATCCGGAGCGCATGGAGAAGATCGTGTCGCTCTGCAAGCGACGGGGCTTCATCTATCAATCTGCCGAACTCTACGGCGGCCTCAATGGATGCTGGGACTACGGTCCGCTTGGCGTGGAGGTGAAGCGCAATCTCAAGGAATTCTGGTGGCGCCGGAACGTGCAGGAACGGGAAGACATCGTCGGCCTCGATGGCTCGATCCTGACCCACCAGTCCGTCCTCACCGCCTCGGGCCACGTGGGAGGATTCTCCGATCCCATGTGCGACTGCCTGCTCAGCAAGGCACGCCTGCGTGCCGATAAGATCGAACCACAGAGTGGAACGGCCTACCACTACACCGGTGCGA
>DMYM01000158.1 GCA_003483645.1 Verrucomicrobiales bacterium | reverse complement strand
CTGGAAGGTGTAGAAGGAGATGCCGACCGGAAGGATGACGTTCAGAGTGACCGGGTCGGTCTGGTAGTTGAAGAAGGACTCGAGAAAGCTGGCGAAGCTGGTGGTAAAGAAGTCGAAGTATTTGAAGACTCCGAGGATTCCCAGATTGACCGTGACGGAAAGGGCGCACCAGCGTCTGGCCAGGGTGCGGTTCGGGGCTGCCGTGATGCGTTGCGCGACAAGGAAATCGACCAGGGTGGAGATCGCGATAAGGAGCAGGAAGCGCGCGTCCCAGGCGCCATAGAAGATGTAGCTCGCCACCAGCAACATGCGATTCTGGCCGCGGTGGGGCAACAGACGGTAGAGTCCGATGACCACCACAAAGAAGAGCCAGAAGAGGTAGCTGTTGAACGCCAAGGTGGCGGACCGTAGGGGCGGAGTGCGAAACTCCAAATCCTAAATTGGCGGGAGCAGCGGCTCACCCCGTGCGGGCGAATTTTTCCTTCTCTTTCCGGATGACATGAGCGTTCATGAAATACGTCTGAGCGATGATCGGGGTCTGCCGATCGGACGGCGCGCAAGCCCCCACGGGAATTTCATGGGCCTCCCCCGGACCGTGACTGGTGGTGGGAACACGGGAAGAGATGATCCTGGGCCGGTAAGTCGGGCGTTTCGGGCTGTTTGCTTCGGGAAAGCGTAGGAGACGCGTTAGTGAACTGAGGGACTGCACGAAATATTGACAGGGGAGGAAATCTTGTCAGGATGGCAATCGTTCAAATTCCGAATGTAATCCTATATAGAAACTCATGAAGATTATTTCTCTTATTGCTTGTGCGCTCATGCTGACGCTTTCCTCGGTCTTCGCCGGCCCCGTGAACAAGAACTGCCCGGTAAGCGGCAAGGAAGTTGACGGCTCAAAGAGCGTAAAATACACGGTACCTTTCTGCTGTGAGAAGTGTGTTGCAAAGTTTGAGAAGGATCCCAATGCCCATCTCGCAGCAGTGGCAAAGGGAGAAAAAGGCAAATGCATATTCAGCGGCAAGGAGTGCGCTGAGACCGTTGACATCCAGATAGCGGTTTGTTGTGCCAAGTGTGAGAAGAAGGTCAAGGCAGCTCCCCAGAAGTGTATCGCCAAGATCGCCAAGACCCAGAAGTCCGAGAAGAAGAAGGATTCCTGATTTTACTCACGGAACGGATTTGAAGACTCCCCGGTCGAGTGGCCGGGGAGTTTTTTATGGTTGGGCCCGGGGGTCGAGGGTATCCGGGCGTGGCGAAGATGCTGCAGCGAACGATCAGGCGCCGAGAAGTTTACAAGGCGGGATGGATCTGGAAGGTTGTGAGAGTGATGAAACGCCTTCTTGCCGCCATTTTCCTGACCCCCCTCCCTGTCGCCATCATGCACGCCGAGGAGGTTCCGGCGGTGGCTGTGCCCGGAACAGGCGCGTTCCTCTCTGCGGAACTCATCTACCCGCTGGATGAGACCCCCACCCCGCAATGCCATGCCTCCACCATCGCAGAAACCGGGAGCGGCCTGGTGGCCGCCTGGTTTGGTGGCAAGCACGAGAAGAATACGGATGTCGGGATCTGGGTCTCGCGTAACGAGGGACAGGGCTGGGGCAAACCGGTCAAGGTGGCCAGCGGAGCGGAGGGGCAGGACAGGGAATACCCCTGCTGGAATCCGGTTCTTTTCAAGGTGCGCGTCCCGGGGGAAAGCCCGCTTCTCCTCTTCTACAAGGTGGGGCCCAGCCCGAGCCGCTGGTGGGGGGTGATGATGAGCTCGCGTGATGACGGCAAGACGTGGGAGAACCGCCGCAAGCTGGGGAAGGATCCCAAGGTCGGGCACCTGCTGGGCCCGGTGAAGAACAAGCCGATCCAGTTGCAGGATGGATCGATTCTGTGCGGGAGCAGTTCGGAGCACGATGGCTGGCGGGTGCACTTTGAACACACCAGGGATCTTGGCAGGACTTGGGAAGTGATCGGCCCCATCAATGATGGCAGGGAGTTTGGCGCCATCCAGCCCAGTGTCCTCACCTATGGGGACGGGCGGATGCAGATCCTGTGCCGGAGCCAGCAGGGCATGGTCACCCAAAGCTGGTCAAGGGATGGGGGGAAGACGTGGAGCAGGATGAAGGCCACGGGCATTCCCAATCCCAATGCAGGGACGGACGCGGTAACACTGAAGGATGGCCGGCAGTTGATTATATACAACCACACTGTTCGCGGTGGCGGCTTTCCCTCCGGGCGCAATATGCTCAACGCGGCAGTTTCAAGCGATGGCAAAAAATGGAAACCCGTGCTCACCCTCGAACGTGCACAGGGCGAGTATTCCTACCCTGCCATAATCCAGGCCAGGGACCATAAGATACACGTCACCTACACCTATCGCCGACAGTCCATAAAGCACGTTGTCATGGATCCCGCAAAGTTCTAGACCATGGGATACTGGTAAAACAAAGCACCATGACCTTCCTCTACAAGCTTCTCACTGCCGTTCCGGCATGCCTGGTCCTCCTTGCCGGCATGGTTCCGCTCGGGGCCTCCGAAAAACCCCATGCGGTAATCGTGGTGGGCACCCTGCATTACTCGCCGGAGTTGACCATGCCCGCCTTCGCAAAGGAACTGGATCGACTCGGTTTCTCCACCACGATTGTCATGGGGGAAGGTGATCCCGAGAAGAAGACAAAAGATGTCCTGCCTGGAATCGATATACTGGCGAAGGCTGACGTGGTGATCTTCTTCATGCGTTTCCTTAAACTTCCTGACGCTGAATGGCAGCCAATTGAGGATTACCTCAAGTCAGGCAAGCCGGTCATTGGACTGCGCACGGCCAATCACTCCTTTAAATACGCGAAAGACCACCCTCGCTTCGCGTGGAATGACGGCTTCGGCCGACGCGCGCTGGGAACCCCCTACATCGTCCATCAGGGAGGCACGACGGAAATCCAGGCAGTGCCAAAATACAAGTCACACCCGATCATGAGCAATATCATGAAAACCAGGTGGACCTCACCGGGTACACTCTACCTGACACGTCTGGAAGGCGGTTGTTTGCCACTGGCAACAGGCACTGGCACAGGAAAAACCCGCCTGGTTGAAAAGCAATTCGGCACGATCCAAGTCAACGAACATGAGGCGGACATCGTGGCATGGGCATGGGAGAACGAGTGGGGAGGCAGGGTATTCGGCACCACCCTGGGCCATCCCGGCGATTTCGCCGAGGAGGCATTCACCCGAATGCTGGCAAACGGCATCTGCTGGGCAGTCGACAAACCGCTGCCAGGGGCTGACGAGAAAATCGCAACCTGGAACATTCAACGAGCTGACAAGAAGAAGAAATGAGATATTCGGGAGCATGTGCATTGCTTGTTTCACTGGCGCCGATTGGCATCAGCATCGCCGGTGCCGATCCAGCCATAAGGCCGGGTGATCACATCGCCATCATCGGCAATACCTATGCCGACCAGTTGCGGATACACGGCTACCTGGAAACCCTCCTGCTGCAACGCACTCAGGGAAATCCGGTATCCATCCGCAATCTGGGATGGGGAGGAGACACCCTCTCAATCCGCGAGCGCCCCACCAATTTCCCCACCGAAGAGTCAGCTCTTCTCGCCCACAAGACCGACGTCATCGTCATTTGCTTCGGCATGGGCGAGTCCTACGCCGGCAAGGTGGGGCTGAGCGACTTCCGCAGCCACTTGAAACGCATCATCGCAGCCCACAAGGGGAAGAAGTACAACGGCGAGTCGGCGGTGCGCATCGCCCTGGTTTCCCCCATCGCCCATGAGGACCACGGCGAGCTCTCCCGCAACCGCAAGCAGCGTAACAGCGACCTCGCCGCCTACGTCGGGGCCATGCAACAGGTGGCCTCTT
>DMYM01000146.1:1135-5928 GCA_003483645.1 Verrucomicrobiales bacterium | reverse complement strand
AAGTCATCGGGCAGATCCGGACCGGGGTTCTCTTCGGCACGAACGGCCCGGTCACTTCTCTGGGAGATGGTGTGATTGTTGTTTCTGCCGCGGAGAAGACCCGGTTGCAGAAGGTTTCGAAACTGGAACCCTACAGGAACTTTGTGAAACTGGGATCGGTTGAGCAGCATATCCTGAAGGGTTACAAGAGCTGGGCCCAGCCCATCAGGAACTCGCAAGCCCTGATGCTGACCTTCCAGGCACAGGCGTCCATCAAGGAGTCCCGCAAGCTGCGCCTGGATGTTGAATACTGGCAGAAGAGCAAGATGGCGCTGCGATGGGACCGCGTCTTCGAGGTTGGAAAGAGAGTTTACCTCGTTGGCCCGAAATGGCGGGACGGGAACTTGATCATCACGGTGGAGTTGGTAAATCTCGTCAAGAAGTGATGAAGAACCTGCGCCTGTTGCACGTCTTGGGTTTGGGAATTGCGCTCGCAGCTCCCTCCACCGTTTTGGGACAGCTCGTCTTTGAAAAGAGCGAAATCCTGATGAAGCTCCCGCCGGACCAGGACCGTCTCAGTGTGGAGTTTCCCTTCACGGTGAAGGGTGAGATTCCAGTCACGATCAAGGAATACAAGGCCGCCTGCAGCTGTCTCTCGGCCGAAATCAGCGAGAACGGCAAGCTCACCTGGAAGCCGGGAGAGAAGGGTGTCGTGCGAGGAAATTTCAAACTTGGAACCATCAAGGGAAAAATCGAAAAGAAGATCGTTCTCAACTTTGATGGAGATGTCGCGCCCCTGGTCCTGACCACCAAGCTGAATATTCCCCATCTCTTTGCGATAGAGCCGCCCACCCTCTTCTGGGATCTGGGAGGAGAAGCAAAGTCGCAGAAGTTCAAGGTGAAGGTTAACCACGATGCCCCCATCAGAGTTACCGACATCTCCTGTACCAACGAGCAGTTCAGGTATGAGCTCAAGGAGGTCAAGCCGGGGTGGGAATACGAGGTTGTGGTGACGCCGTTGCATGTCAGGGAGCGAGCCTTCGGACTGTTGCGATTGAGGAACGACTGCAAATTCAAGAAGCATGCGAGCGCCCAGGCCTTCATGGTCGTACGCGTCCCAAAGGCAGGCCCCGGGGGCGAACCGACACCGGGGGCGCGGTGAAGCCGTTGCCGCTCAACCTTCACTGCCGTTTTGGAGGTGTGCGGGTGAGGGTGTGCCGGAGTGGTGACCGGACAGCGTCTGGCAGGAGACGTTATGGATCCCATGTGAATCCGTCGACGCGGACGAGTTCAACATAGGGACGACCGGGATGGTCGGTGTTCCACTTGACCGTGACGGTGCAGATCCCGGAGCGACCCCAAGGCAGGCCGTCGGGTTGGGAGATCTGGGTGGCAATCGCGGAGGTCTTCCCGAAGTAGGCCTGGAGCCGCGGGGTGACCTGTTCATGCTGACGGAGCTTGATGTAGGATTTTTGGGCGGAGCCGGGGATGTTGTCCTCGTAGCAACGCTTGTAGGCATCGACGATGGCATGGAACGTGTGCTCACCCTTGATGGGGACGGCACCGAACCGGGCCATCTCGTCATTGTAGAGGTC
This sequence comes from Verrucomicrobiales bacterium, assembly GCA_003483645.1. Taxonomy (GTDB): domain Bacteria; phylum Verrucomicrobiota; class Verrucomicrobiia; order Verrucomicrobiales; family Akkermansiaceae; genus Roseibacillus_B. The sequence continues at coordinate 4,354 of DMYM01000146.1, read as the reverse complement.
GATGAAGGCGTCAGTGTGGACCTTCATGGTGCCCTCGTCCCCCTCGGTGACCTGGACCAGAATGGGAACGGGTGTGATGGCAGAATCGCGATTGAAGGAGACTTCGAAGAAGCGCTCGTCATGTTTGTCCGAGTTGTCCTTAATGTGATTGAGGAGGCGCTGACGGATCACGGGCGGCAATTCCCCGGCGAGTGGGCTGCGTGCGAGTCCGGCTTCTGAGCGCCGGGATCCGGTCATGTAGGGTCTGCGCTCGGCAAGGGTCCTGGCACTCAGGAAGCGGGTGAGAGCCTCTCCAGATTTGCTGGGGTTATCGTTTTTTCCCGGGAGGGCATTACGGGAGGGGTTGAGGTCGATGAGAGGAGGCAGGTTCACCTCACCCTCAACCTTGCGATCCTGTTCTTCGATGAGTGGACCCTTTGGCTTGGGGTCGGAATTGGTATCTGGTGGGAGTTCCCCGGGGGAAGGCTTGACGGGCAGATCGGGGGCAGGTTCAGGAGCAGGAGTGGGCTGCGGGAAGAGGGTCTGCAGGTCCACTTTAAAGACGCCGGGGGGCGTGGGTTGCGGTGGAGTGATGCTGCGGGATTCGTGGTGCCCGATCGGGGCGATAGGCGAGGGAGGGTTGCTTTTTGGGGCGTTTGCCTGGACGGCTTCGGGTTTGTTTCCGGGAAGCTCCGGAAGCCTCTGGTAGCTCTTGCTGTGGGGAAGGAAATCGCTGAGGTCTAGCACGAGGTAGACCATGATGCCTGCGAGGAGGAGGAAGAGGAGCGGGAAGACGATCGCGGTCCAGTGGAGGTGGCGTCCTTCGTTCTTTTCCGGGACGGCTGTGCGCTCCTTCTGTTCCCTCTCCCCGTCTTCAGGGAAGGAAGGGCTGTCGGAGTGGAGGGGGAGGATGTTCTCGGGATCGAGTTCGTTGGGGTCGGGGGCAGGCGTGAGGCCGGTTGGCGGGGCAGAGGCTTCCGGAACGGAACTGCTCTGGAGCGAACTGCTTCCCGGATGGCTGAAGTCCGGAAGGGCAGAACCGGTAGGATCGCCGGGGAGAGAAGAAGGCGATGCATCGCCGAGATCAGGCCGAGTCGGGGACTGGTCTGCAGAAGGGGATTGTGGTTCGATTGGAGGTGCGACTGGAAAGGTGTCGAGGGGGGGGAAGGGCTTGTCGTGGGGCTCGCCGGGATGGCTTGGAGGAGTCTTCGGAGGCGGGAATCCGGGCTGTATCCCCATCGCCCCAGGATCATTGTCGGGTGGATTGGGGATCGGAGTTTGGGCTTCGGCCACGGGAATGCCGGGGGAAGAGAGGGAATCGGCGGGAGTTTCGATCTCCGGCCGGGCTGTGGCGGGCGGTGGGGTGGCCAGGAGAGCGGAAAGGACCGAGGTTTCGGGGAAGCCCGCAGGAGCCGGTGTATCCTGCCGGGCTGGGGTCTGCAGAGGGTCATCGGTCCACAGGTTGGGAAGGGGGCCGGTAGGAGCGGCGGGTGCAGCTGGCGCGCTGAGGTCCGGAAGAGGACGGGATTCCGGCTGTGGCGAGGGTGAGGTCAGGGCTCCTTCCGGCTCAGACCCGGGTTGCCCGGGAACGAGGGGGGGGAGATCCATCGCAGGGGCTGGTTCGGCGAGTTGAGATTCAGGGAAGGGTGCGGCTATTTCGCCGTGGGAGGAGGCTGGAACGGGGAATTGGCCGGGGGCCGTTTGGGTCGGGGTGAGAGCCTGAGACTTCATGGCCGGAAGCTGATCAGGGGAGGAGGATGGGACCTTGTTCCGGGTTGGACGATCTGGATGGACTCCCTGAAAGAGCGGGGCTTGGATGGGATTGCGGCAAGCCGGACAGGGGCCCTTGATGCCAGCCATGGACACCGGAATGCGGAGTTGCACAGCGCAGTTCGGGCAGTCGAAGGAGATCAGGTCTTGGCTCATGGGCGTTTCGTGGAGAGAGGCCAAGGATGAAGGTAGGGAGTTCCCCGGCACCGTCAATTGCGCAGTCCAGATAGCAGGGGATCGCAAGGCGAGGTCATAATTGACCCGGTAACCATGAGGGATGTGAATGTGAGCGAATGTGAGTAATTTCGAGCCTCCCGCAGGAGCCGGGATGCCCCCTGGTTAGCGGGTGGAGGGGTCTGGGGCGGATTGGGGGTGGCAGATCTCTCCAAAATGGACGCCGGGCCTCCCCGCGTTCTGCCCGCGGCTAGTGTTCCATGGGGTTCTCGCCAGAGGCTTCGCCGAGCGCGGCATGCTCTTTGGGGAGGAACTTCTTGAAGCGCGTCTTATCGATGGCCTTCATGTAGGCCTCCTGGGAGGTTACCATGCCTGAGCGCAGTTTTCCCCAGATGGATTCGTCCATGAACTGCATTCCCTCGGCTTTTCCGCCAATGATGACGTCGTAGAGCTTCTGGGTCTGGCCTTCCCGGATGATGGCAGAGACCGCGGGGGTGGCGAACATGATTTCGTTGACAGCGCAGCGACCGGGTATGTCGCTGCGTTTCATGAGTAACTGGGCCACCACACCACGCAGGGAAGCAGCGAGCATGGTGCGGACCTGCGATTGCTGGTCGGCCGGGAAGACGTCAATGAGACGATCGACGGTCTTGCGCGCGTTGTTTGTGTGCAGCGTGCCGAAGACGAGGAGTCCGGTCTCGGCGGCGGTGAGAGCGAGGGAGATGGTTTCGAGATCACGCATCTCACCTACGAGCACAATGTCAGCGTCTTCCCGCAGGGCGGACCGCAGGCCGTCAGCAAAGGAGGGAGTCTGGATGGGGACTTCCCGCTGGGTAATGATGCTGCGCTTGTTGCTGTGCACGAACTCAATCGGTTCTTCCACCGTGATGATGTGGCGGGAGAAGTTCGTGTTGATGTAGTCGAGGAGGGCGGCGAGGGTGGTGGATTTTCCGGATCCGGTGGGACCGGTAACGAGGACCAGTCCGGAGCGCATGTGTCCGAACTCCTTTACCACGATGGGGATATTCAACTCCTCCAGGGAGGAAATCTCGGTGGGAATGAGACGGAAGACGGCGGCAAGTCCGTTCTTCTGCTGGAGGTAGTTGCAACGGAAGCGTGATTCTTCGTCCATCTCGTAGGCGAAGTCGAGGTCGCCGGATTCGAGATAGCCCTGGAAGGCCTTCTCATCGCAGATCTCGGCCAGAAGGTTCTTGAAGTCGTCGCCTTCGAGGAGGGATTGATCGGGGATGGCCGAAATGGATCCGTGGATTCGAACCTTCGGGGGAGCACCTTCCG
>DMYM01000146.1:0-820 GCA_003483645.1 Verrucomicrobiales bacterium | reverse complement strand
GGAGCACCTTCCGCGAGGTGCAGGTCCGAGCCGCTGGACTCGATGAGGTACTGAAAATATGCGTCAATTCTCGCCATGGGGAGAGCGGGTTAGGACTGGAAAAAGGTTTTCATCTGGACCTTGTCTTCGCAGCGGAAAAGCGCTTCCTCCTGCGTGATATTTCCTTGGATGTAAAGGTTTCGGAGCGATTCATCCATCGTGATCATTCCGACGTTCTTGCCGGTCTGCATGATCCCCGGGAGCATGAAGGTCTTGCCGTCCCGGATGGTGGCGGCAACTGCGGGGGTATTGACGAGAAGCTCGAGAGCGAGGCAGCGGCCGTCCCCTTCAATGTTGGGGACCAGTTGCTGGGAGATGACGCCGCGAAGCGACTCGGAGACCATCACACGGATTTGGCCACGTTGATCGACCGGGAAGACGTCGAGGATCCGGTCGAGGGTGCGCGGGGCATTTCCGGTGTGAAGGGTGGCGAGGACGAGGTGACCCGTTTCGGCGGCGGTGAGGGCCAGTGAGATGGTTTCGAGGTTCCGCATTTCCCCAACCATGATGACGTCGGGATCTTCCCGCAGAGCTCCGCGCAAGGCCTTGGGGAAGGACTCGGTGTGAGAATGAACTTCGCGTTGATTGACGTGGCAGCCCAGGGATTCGAAGACGTACTCGATGGGATCTTCCAAGGTGAGGATGTGATCCTGGCTATCCTGGTTAATGAAATTGACCAGGGCGGCGAGAGTGGTGGACTTTCCGGAGCCCACCGAACCGGTCACGAGGAGCAAGCCGTTGTGATACCGGGTGAGCGGAATGAGGTGGTCGACGGGAAGTC
>DMYM01000021.1:4578-5244 GCA_003483645.1 Verrucomicrobiales bacterium | reverse complement strand
CTGCGGAAGAAGGGGTAGACCGAGATGTCGGCAAGGATCAGCATGGGGAGCAGGATTCCCACCGAGGGCTTCCCGAAGAGGTCCACCATGATGGAGACCGCCAGCAGGCCGATTCCTCCGAAGCCGGTCTTGGAAACACCCACCGCCAGCGCGGCCACGATCGCCCAGGCCCAACCGGCAGCCGACAACTCAATCTCCATGCGTGGCCCATTGTGCCCACGTGGCCTTCCGGGACAAGCCCACCCCGCCCAATTCGCTTTCATTCTCCAATCTGCAATCTTGGTTCTGGACTCTGCGCCCTCTCCTCTTAACTTCCGCGACCATGAAAATCGTCGTCGCCTATTCCGGAGGATTGGACACCTCCGTTCTGCTCACCTGGCTCAAGGAGACCTACAGCGCGGACGTCATCGCCTTCTGCGCGGACGTCGGCCAGGGGGACGAGTTGGACGGACTCGAGGAAAAGGCCCTCAACACCGGGGCCAGCAAGTGCTTCATCGGCGACATGCGGGAGGAATTCGCCCGCGACTTCATCTTTCCCATGTTCCAGGCCAACGCGCTCTACGAGGGCCGCTACCTCCTGGGCACCTCCATTGCCCGTCCCTGCATCGCCAAGGGCATGCTCGAGATCGCCCTCCAGGAAGGAGCTGACGCCATCGCGCACGGTGC
>DMYM01000021.1:2745-4182 GCA_003483645.1 Verrucomicrobiales bacterium | reverse complement strand
TGGAAGTCATCGCTCCCTGGCGCCAGGAGCGCTTCCGCGAGCAGTTCCCCGGCCGCAGCGAAATGATCGCCTACGCCGAGGCCCACGATATCCCGATCCAGGCCTCCCTCAAGAAACCCTACTCCATGGACCGCAACCTCCTGCACATCTCCTTTGAGGCGGGAATGCTGGAAGATCCCTGGTACGATGGAACCACCGAGGCGGACCGCGACATGTACGTGCTCTCCGTTTCCCCCGAGGAAGCGCCCGACCAGGCGTACTACATCCAGCTCCTCTTCGAGAAGGGCAATGCCATCGGCTTCCAGGGTGAAGGACAGGACGAACTCCTCGCCGGCCTGGAGGACGTCACGGTGGAAGGTGAACGCGACGGCTACGCCCTCCTCTCGCCCTACGGCATCATGCGCGTGCTCAACACCCTGGGTGGGCAACATGGGATCGGCCGGGTCGACATCGTGGAAAACCGCTTTGTAGGCATGAAGTCCCGCGGGATCTATGAGACCCCCGGGGGCACCATCCTGCTGGCGGCCCACCGCGACCTCGAGACTCTCACCATGGACCGCGAGGCCATGCAGATCCGCGACAGTCTCATTCCAAAGTATGCTCAACTGGTCTACAATGGCTTCTGGTTCGCCCCCGAACGCCTTGCCCTGCAGGCCCTGATGACCGAGACCCAGCAGACCGTGACCGGCGAAGTGCGTCTCAAGCTCTACAAGGGCAACGTCATGAACGCGGGACGGCGCTCTCCGCTCTCGCTCTACAGCGAGGACGTGGCCACCATGGAGGGTGGCGCCGAGCACGCCTACAACCAGGACGACGCCACCGGCTTCATCTCCCTCAATGCCCTGCGCCTGAAGGCGAACGCGCGACAGGAAAAGTAACAAGGGCCATCAACCCTTCCCGGGATGACGGAGTCCAGCCGGCCTCCGGGGCGCCTGGCTCCTGTCAGGCCACCGCCAGGTTCATGATATCCTCCTGGGTGGCGCCCTTCACGTCGGTGATCTCACCGGTCACCCGTCCCTCGTGCATGACGAGTATGCGGTCGGCCATCCCGAGAACCTCGGGCAATTCCGAGCTGATCATGATGATGGCCTTCCCCTGGGTGGCCAGTTCCTGGATGAGCAGGTAGATCTCGTATTTCGCACCCACATCGATACCCCGGGTGGGCTCGTCAAAGATGATGACCTCGCAGTTCCGTTGCAGCCACTTGGCGAGCACCACCTTCTGCTGGTTGCCCCCGGACAGGTTCTTTGCCAACTGTTCATGGTGGGAGATCTTGATCCGGATGCTCTCCACGTAGTCCCCGAAGGCCTTGCTTTCCCTGGCCCGGTTGATGACCGAAAAGCGGGAGAACTGGTCCAGGTTCGGGTGGCCGAAGTTTTCGCGCACACTGAGGCAGAGTACCAGTCCCTGGGCCTTGCGATCCTCGGTGAGCAGGCA
>DMYM01000021.1:0-2737 GCA_003483645.1 Verrucomicrobiales bacterium | reverse complement strand
GGCCAGTTCCTGGATGAGCAGGTAGATCTCGTATTTCGCACCCACGTCGATACCCCGGGTGGGCTCGTCAAAGATGATGACCTCGCAGTTCCGTTGCAGCCACTTGGCAAGCACCACCTTCTGCTGATTCCCGCCCGAGAGATTCTGCGCCAGCTCCTCCTGGTGCGGAATCTTGATCCGGAGCGAATCGACGAAGCTCCCGAATCCCCTGCGCTCGCTCCTGCTGTTCACGAACCCGCCGCGGGTGAATTGCCCGAGATTGGGCAGCCCGAAATTCTCCCGGACCGAGTGGATGAGGACCAGCCCCTGACTCTTGCGATCCTCGGTGAGCAGTCCGATTCCGGCCCGGATGGCATGGCGCGGGCTGGGCAGGTGAAGCGGCTGGCCATCGAGGGTGATCGAGCCCCCGTCCGGTCGGTCCGCCCCGAAGAGCAGGCGCACCGTTTCGGTGCGCCCCGCTCCCACCAGGCCGGTCAGGGCCAGGATCTCCCCTGCCCTGACCGAGAACGACACCTCCTTCACCACGGAGCCACGCCTCAAGCCGGTCACCACCAGGCGCTCCTCCCCGAGCTGGGGAGTGTGGGCCGGAAACTCATTTTCCAGTTTGCGGCCCACCATCAACTCGATGAGGGCTTCCCGGTCGAGCTCACCTGCCGGCTTCGTCCCTACCTGCTCGCCGTCCCGCAGGACCATGATGCGATCCGCAATCTGATGGACCTCCTCCAACCGGTGGCTGATATAGATGATGCCCAGTCCCTGATCCCGCAGTTCACGCACAATTTCAAGCAGACGCTCCACTTCCTGGGGAGTGAGAGTCGCACTCGGTTCATCCATCACCAGGATCCGTGCGTCCTGCGAGAGGGCCTTGGCGATCTCAACCACCTGCTGCTGCGCCACGGTCATGTCGGCACAGCGCAACTCCGGGTCGATCACCGTCCCCAGGCGCTCGAAGAGCTTCAGGGCCTGGCGACGCTCTTCCCGGACATCGATGAATCCCCCTTTCACTTTCTCCTGCCCCAGGAAGATGTTTTCGCGGGCACTGAGATGAGGCACCAGGTTGAACTCCTGGTAAATGATTCCGATCCCGGCGGCCTGGCTCATGTGCGGCGTGGAGAGATCCGCCGGTTCGCCCTTCACCAGCACGCTCCCCGCCGTCGGGGCGTGGGCGCCCCCGAGAATCTTGATCAGGGTACTCTTGCCGGCTCCATTTTCTCCCAGCAGGGCGAGAACCTCGCCGGATTGAAGAGTCAAATCCACTCCCCTCAGGGCCTGGACCCCCGGAAATGATTTGTCGATCCCCCGCATCTCGAGGAGCGGGGAGGAGTCGGATGGAGACGCGCTTCCCATCGATTTCAGATCACCCGGCCTTGGCCTTCTTCCACAGACCCGGATCTTTCCCGGCCTCGGCCTTCTTGTAAAGGGTGGCCGGAGCAACGGGCCGAGCATCCGTTCTCTTTCCAACCGCCCCCCTCTGAACGTGCGCCCTGCGTTTGCCCCATCCTCGCGCTCTTTTCAGGATCTCCAGTCCCAAGGTGAGAAGCAGGGCTAAGGGATCGCGAACGCCAAATAAATCGCAGGCACGCCTTGGACGGGTGAATGTTCAACAGCCCCTCCCCTCCCGTAAATCCCTTATTTCATGGGTATTCCACGGATTTCTGTAAGGTTACCAAAAATTACGGTATATTTGATTTATTCCGTTTTTTGTGTAATAATTTCACCCCCTCAAATTCCCCCAATGATGAAGTCTCTCCTTTTCACTCTCCTGTTGGTTCTCGGAGTGGCCCACGCCGGAGCTTTCCTAGCCATCTGGGAACTTCCCTACCTCAGGAACCACATCACCATCGAAGCGGTCGGCCACAAGATGAGCAAGATCCTCAAGTGGAACAAACGGGAGGAATCCCTCCGCAAGGCACGCGCTCAGGCCACCGGAGAGAACTGATCCAGGACCCGGCCTGAGGAGAAACCCGACGCCACCGCCTCGCGGAAGACGCTTCAGCCTCCAACGCTGGCAACGAGCACAGCAATTCCCGCTTCAGGAAAAGCTCAGTCACTGAGAATCTTCAGCAATTCGACTTCGAAGATGAGCATCCCCTTGGGAGCCGTTGGTGGGGGCGTGGCCCCGTAGGCCATGTTCTGCGGAACCCAGATGCGGCGCGTCTCACCCTCCACCATCATCTGCACGGCCTCGGTAAAGCCCTTGATGGTCCGCTTGAGGGGGAGAGTCTTCGGTCGCTCGGAAGGCAGGCTACTGTCCACCATCGTCCCGTCGCTCGTCCAAACCGTATAGTGCACCTGCACATTGTCCGTAGGCTTGGGTTTCGCTTCGCCCGTTCCGGCCTTGACGAGCTTGGAAGAGACCCCAGAAGGATTGACCCCAGCGTCCTCCGGGGCGGCAGCAAGGTTGGCCGGGGTGGGATGGGGCCGCAGAATCTTGATAAGTTCGATGTCGAAACAGAGCTGACCGAGGGGCCTTCCAGGACGCTTTCCATCCGCGCCAATCGGCGGAAGCTCCCCTTCCAGCTTCCCGTAGGCCAGTTCCCCCGGAATCCAGAAGCGGCGCTTTTCCCCTTCCACCATCAGCTGCACCCCTTCCGTCCAACCCTTGATGACCTGGTTGAGACCAAAGGTCGCAGGAACGCCGCGATTGAGAGAACTGTCGAAATTGTATCCGTCCGTCTGCCATCCGGAGTAGTGAACTTTCACCTTCTCCTCGGCCTTCGGATGACTCGTTCCCGTT
>DMYM01000050.1 GCA_003483645.1 Verrucomicrobiales bacterium | reverse complement strand
CCAGGGAGAGGACACCTTTCTCGATAGTCTACCCGAGCCCTACCGCACAAGAAGCTGGGAGGAAATGAAGGAGCGTCTCGCAGAGTGCGACATGCTCGTTGCGCCCAGCCATTTCTATGCCGGGGTGATGGGAGAGCGTCTTGGGATCCCCCTGGCCGAGATCGAGGTTCTTCCCAACGGAATCAACCTGGAGGGTTACGGGGAACCGGTGGAAGACGGCCTTCAGGCCATTGGCTATCTCGCCCGCATGAGCCGTGAGAAGGGCCTCGGGGCTCTGGTGGATGCCTACCTTCTGCTGCAGGAGGGAGGCAGGTTTCCACAGTGCCGGCTCAGGATTGCTGGATCATGCACCCCGGGAGATGAGGTTTTCGTGAAGGATCAGAAGGAGAAGATTGAGCGGGCCGGTCTTAGTGAAATGGTGGACTGGCATCCCAATCTGACGCGGGAGCAGAAGACGGAGTTTCTTCGGGGCCTCACGGTGTTCTCCGTGCCGATACAGTATTCCGAGGCCTTTGGACTCTACCTGATCGAAGCGATGGCGAGCGGGGTGCCGGTGGTGAATCCGGAGGGATCGGCCTTCGAGGAGATCGCCGCAGTGACCGGGGGAGGGCAGACGGTGGCACCCGGCGATCCTTCCGCGCTGGCCCGAGGCTGGGAAGAACTCCTGGCCAACCCGGGGGAGGCGGCCGCGATGGGAGAAAGAGGTCGCCGCGGAGTGGCGGAACGGTATAGCGTCACTGCGATGAAGGACGGCTTCCTCGAACTCGCCGGACGGGTTTGCGCCGCAGCCGGACCACGGGATTCATGAGCGACGAGAGCAAGAGCTATTCCTTCGAGTATCAGCGGCGGGTCGAATTTCACGAAACCGATCTCGCCGGGATCGTGCATTTTTCCAACTTCTACCGTTACATGGAGACCGCAGAGCACGAGTTCATGCGTAGTCTCGGCCATCCCGTACACCGGCAGATGGCGGAGGCGGAAATCGGATGGCCGCGGGTGAGTGCCAGCTGTGAATTCCGCAAGCCTGCCCGTAACGACGACGTCCTTGTCATCCGGGTCTCCATTGACGAGATCCGCACTCGCTCGGTTCGCTACGGGTTTCGCTTCTACCTCGATCCTGCAGATCCTCCCATTGCCACCGGAAAAGTGGCCGTGGCCTGTGTGAAGTTTGAGAACGGAGGCCTCACCGCGGTCTCCATTCCGGACCGGATACGCTCCGATCTTGAAGCTGCCCTGGCCGCGGCCAGGTCCTGATTGATCAAGTGAATGACCCTCTTCCATCACCCCAAAAAAAGAAATCCATGAACTGGCTTATTTTCGCCCTCATGACCGTGGCCTGCTGGGGCCTTTACGGGATTTTCCTCCACGCTGGCCAAGTCGAGATGCAGGACAAGGAATTGGGCCGTTACAAGGCGTTTCTTTTCGTGGGGATTGCCTATTTCATCACCGCGGTAGTGGCTCCTCTGGTGGTTCTCCTCGTTAAGGGTACTGAGGGGGCCTGGTCGATGCCGAGCAAGGGGATGTGGCTTTCGCTTTTTGCCGGAATCCTCGGGGCGGCAGGAGCATTCTGTGTTCTCCTTGCCATGGCGTCCGGGGCAAAAGGGGGGATGAGCCCTGCGGTGGTGGCGATCTCGGTCATGTCGATCATCTTCTGCGGGGCCCCGCTCGTAAATGCCATCGTATCTATCTGGATGGACCGGCCCGAGGGCGGCCTCGCGGCCATTCCCTGGCAATTTCTCTGCGGTATCCTGATCGCGGCTCTCGGCGGGTTCATGGTGGTGAAGTTCAAGCCTGCCGGCTCTCCCGGGTCTCCGCCCAGGAAGCCGGGCATTGAAGCCCCGGCGAAGGAGTAGTCTGGAAAGCTCCGGTCTGCCGGAGCGCTCTGAAATAATGATGTCCCTGAGCGCCATTAACGATCTGTTCGGTGCTATCCTTCCCGCAAATGAATTTTACGCGGCGAAGCTGGGAGAGCGACGCAGGGTGGAGAGCCTGGAGGAATTCAGGGCGGAGGTTCCCTTCACTACCAAGGATGAACTGGCCGCCGATCACGAGGCCCATCCTCCTTACGGCACGACCCTGACGTATCCTCTGGAGACCTATACCCGTTTTCACCATACGAGTGGAACACGGGGCAACCCGATGGCCTGGCTGGACGACCCCGCGGGGTGGGCGTGGATTCTGGAGTCATGGCAATGGGTTTGGACCAGCGTGGGCGCGCAATCTGGCGACAGTGCCTTTTTCCCTTTTTCCTTCGGGCCCTTTCTCGGATTCTGGTCGGCCTTCGAGGCCGCTGCTTCGATGGGGATCCGGGCCATTCCTGGCGGAGGCCTTTCCAGCGAGGATCGCCTGCGCATGATGGTCCTCCATCGGCCGCAATTCATGGCCTGTACGCCCACCTACGCCCTGCATCTTGCATTGGTGGGGAAGGGAATGGACCTCGCGGTGGGCGACCTGGGGGTCGAAGCCCTGGTGGTGTGCGGTGAGCCAGGCGGGAGCATCCCGGAGGTGCGTGAGCGCATCCAGGCCGAGTGGGGGGCGCGCGTGGTCGATCACCACGGGATGACGGAGATTGGTCCAGTTACCGTGAGCGATCCCGGCAATCCCGACTTGCTGCGCATTTATCACCCTTCCTATCACGCCGAGGTTGTCAGCCCGGAGAGCCTTGAGCAGGTGACGCTGGGGGAGGTGGGCGAGCTGGTCCTGACCACCCTTGGGCGTTATGGGGCTCCGCTTATCCGCTACCGCACTGGAGATCTCGTCCGGCCGGTTGCCACCGAAGAAACGGATCCTGCTCCCTTTGCGTTGCAGGGTGGAATTATCGGGCGGGCGGATGACATGGTGGTGGTGCGTGGGGTGAACGTCTATCCCAGCGCGATCGAGGCGGTAGTGCGCGCGGTAGATGGAGTGGGGGAGTACCAGGTGGAAGTGGACGAGCAGGGGACGCTGCCGGAGATCCGCCTGGTGATCGAGAACCTCGGCGACGGGCGGGCCGAAGAGGCGCTGGAAGCCCGACTCCGCTCTGTCTTTTCCATGCGGATTCCGGTAAGAGCAGTAGAGTTAGGCACCCTGCCGGTTTCTGAAATGAAGGCCCAGCGCTGGAAGGTGATTCGCGAATGATCGATGTCCAGAATGTCAGCAAGGTTTACGAGATGCCCGGCGAGTCGCTGCGCGTGCTCGATGCGGTGAACCTGCAGGTGGCTACGGGTGAGACAGCCGCGGTAGTGGGTCCATCGGGAAGCGGAAAGACGACCTTGCTCAATCTGCTTGGAGTCCTGGACCGGCCCAGTGAGGGGCGCGTCCTGATCGACGGCAGGGACGTGGCGTCCTTTGGCGAGGAACAGGCTGCCGCCTTCCGGAACCAGTCCCTTGGTTTTGTATTCCAGCACCACCACTTGCTCCCGCAGTGCACTGTGCTGGAGAATGTCGTGCTTCCGCGGCTGGCCGGGGGCTGGGCGGAAGCGGAGGCTGAAACCACCGCGCGGGCCGAGGAGTTGCTTGCTGAGATCGGACTGCAGGACCGCCTCGCCCACTTTCCCTATCAGCTCTCGGGCGGGGAGCGGCTGCGGACGGCCCTCGCCCGGGCCCTGGTCAACGAGCCGAGACTGGTCCTCGCGGACGAACCGACCGGATCACTCGACCAGGAAACCACCGGGGTGGTGGCTGATTTGCTTGTGCAGCTTAATGCCCAGATGGGGGTGACTCTGGTGGTTGTCACCCACAATGCGACCCTCGCCCGGCGAATGCAGACCCACTACGAGCTTCGCGGCGGGAAACTGGAGAAGCAATGAATGCCCTCAAGTTCATTCGGCGCGGGATCTTGCACTACAAGCTGTCCTACCTCGGGGTAGGAGCAGGCGCGGTCCTGGGTGCCACCGTCCTTCTGGGGGCGTTGATTGCGGGCGACTCGGTGAAGGAGACCCTTCGCGAGGTGGCGCGTCAGCGGGTGGGTCAGGTCGAGCAGGTCTTTGTGGCGGGGGAGGGCTTTTTTCGTGACGCCCTTGCTACGGACGTGGGGATGGGCTCCTTGCGGGCTGCTCCCATCCTGTTCCTGCGGGGCCAGCTCAATTCACCGTCCAGGGAGCGCGGATTGGGCAGGGTGCAGATTCTTGGAGTGGATGATCGGTTCTGGGGATTTTCGCCGGGCTCCGGCGAGGCGGTAGTCCTTCAGTCCCGCGAGGTGGCCGTCAATGACTACCTGGCGCACGCACTGGACCTGAAAGAGGACGACTCGGTGGTCCTGCGCCTCCAGGAGCCCGGCATGCTGTCACGCGATGCGCCACTCTCGGGCGAAGCAGAGGACGTGATCAGCTTCCGCGCAACAGTGCGTGCGGTAGTGGGTGACGGGCAGTTCGGGCGTTTCAACCTGCAGGCCACCCAGCTTCCCGTCCCCACCGTCTTTGTCCCCCTCAGCCGACTGCAGCAGGTGGTTGATCAACCCGCCCGCGCCAACCTCATCCTGCTGGGCGCCGGGGAGGACGGGACGTCCTTCAGCGGCGATCTGGCGGGGCACATTCGCAGCCGGATGATTCTGGAAGACTACGGCTTTTCCCTGGTTGACGTTCCGCTGGCGGAAGCGACCGAAATCCGCTCGGCGCGCATTTTCTTCGAAGCGCCGATCGTCGAAGCGATCAGGGCCCGCTTTCCAGGGACCGTCCCGGTGACCAGTTACCTGGTCAACACTTATGCGGCCAATGGGAAGGAGACCCCCTACTCCATGGTGGCGGCGGTCCGGTCGCAGGGGGCACCCTTCCTGCCCGAGCCGTTCTTGAAGGAAGACATCGTGATCAACGACTGGCTGGCGGAGGATCTAGAAGTCGAGGTGGGAGAGGAGATCAGCCTGGCCTTTTTCAGGCTGGTGCGTGGCAATCAACTGGAGGAGGCCACCGCCGGGTTTCGCGTACATGGCATCGTGGCTCGGGAGGGTCTGGCGGCCGACCAGCTCTGGATGCCGGACTTCCCGGGAGTGGCGGAGGCGGAGGACGCCCAGGACTGGGCGCCAGGGCTGCCCCTTGATCTGGGCCGCATCCGCCAGAAGGACGAAGACTACTGGGATGAACACCGGGGAACCCCCAAGGCCTTCATTTCCGAGGAGCGGGGGCGCGAATTATTCGGGAACCGATGGGGAGAGTTTACTTCCCTGCGGGTTCCCACCAGGGAGGCGCCGGGAACCGGACTGGAGAAGGAACTTCTCCCCCTTCTCAAGCCCGGAATGGCGGGCCTGCTTCTTCGCAACCTTGGCGAAGAAGCGCAGGCGGCCGCCCAGTCGCCGGTCGACATAGCAGGGCTCTTCCTGAGCATGAGCATTTTCCTGATCGTGGCTTCAGTGGCCCTTACGGCGATGCTGTTCCGCTTCAATATAGAACAACGAAACCGGGAGAGCGGACTGCTGGCGGCCCTCGGGGTGTCCGCAGGGAGGATCCTGCGGTGGCGTCTTATGGAAGGCCTTATTATCGTTACAGTGAGTGGAATCATCGGCCTCTTCATTGCGATCGCCTACTCGATAGGGATCCTGCGTTTCCTGGAAACGATCTGGAGCGAGGACTCTGCCGCCGCCTTCTTTGTCGTTCATCTCAATCCCGTCAGCATGATTACCGGTCTCCTTATCTTCATCGCCTTGTCGATGGGCGTCATCTGGTTCACGGTGCGGAAGCAGGCCCGGAAAAGCGCGACTCTGCGGCTGGAGGCGGGAGTGGAGGAGGTGCGCGGTGGCACGGTTCGGGTGCGTCTTCTGCTCACCTGCGGGCTTCTCTGTGTTCTCCTCGGGTTCGGGTGTATCGCAGCCAGGGGAACAATGGGTCCGCAGGCCGCTTTTTTTCTTTCCGGGACGTTTTTCCTGATCGCGGGGCTGCTGAACTACCGCGCGTGGT
>DMYM01000226.1:12170-12445 GCA_003483645.1 Verrucomicrobiales bacterium | reverse complement strand
CCGGGACTGGTCTGCCAGAACTTCAAGACTGGCGAGCAGGTCTGGAACGAACGCGGCCAGGGCAAGAGCAAGGGCGCGGTCCACTACGCCGACGGCATGCTTATCTGCCTCGACGAATCGGAAGGCTCCTGCTTCCTCGCCAAGGCCTCGCCCGACGGGTTTGAGGAACTGGGGCGTTTTCCAATGCCCCGCAAGACCGAGCTGCGCGACGGAAATAGGGGCAAGGTCTGGACCCATCCCGTAGTTGTCAATGGCAAGCTCTATCTCCGCGACCA
>DMYM01000226.1:0-11861 GCA_003483645.1 Verrucomicrobiales bacterium | reverse complement strand
GGCAAGCTCTATCTCCGCGACCAGGACCTCGTCTTCTGTTTCGATGTGAAAGGATAACGGGCGTCCAGTAGTTGCGGACATCTGGTCCGGATGACATGGCAGAGAATCAACTCCTCTGACGCGCGGATCATCCCCGCCTGGCAACATTCGGTATCCGAATCGGAAGATTAACGCTTACCGGATGCGGCTTCAGCCAACATCTTCAGGACATCCTGCTCCGCCACCGACTGCTTAGGGTACTTGTCATTTCCTGCCCTCACACGCTACTCTCCTCCAACTTCCGAGCTCCCCGTGCCCAAGCTCTCTCCCAATCCACCTCCCTGGCTGCGCACTATCCTGATTGCCCTGGCCATGGGACTCGGGGCGGTGCTGATTCTGTTCCCGGCCTGGCTCCCGGACAAGAAGAGCGTCCCCCTCGAGGACAGCGTAGTGGAGATCATGCAATCCGCGCTGCTCGCCTTCTCGGCTGCGCTGATGTTTGCCACCGCCCCCCACGCCGGCCCATATCGTGCGATCTACCGGGCGATGGGATTCCTGACCGTTGCCGCCCTTATCGCCGAGATCGGGGGAGCTGTTGACGACATTATCGAACCGCTACGAAGTGAATACCTGATCTGCGCCCTCCTCGCATGGACCGGCCTCACGTTGCTGCGACACCGCAGGGAAACGCTCTACTTCATTGGATTTGCTTCCCGGCACCCGGCCTCCGGCTTCGCCCTGGCTGCCCTCATCCTCATCTACGCCTTCTCCCGCGTCTTCGGTTCGAGCGTATTCTGGCGCGCCTCCCTCGGCACGAACTACAATCCCGATATCCCGCCTATCTGTCGGGGTTACCTCGAATTACTGGCTTGCTATTTCATCCTGCTCGCTGCCATCGGATTCTGCCTGCCTCTTATCCGGCGCCGCTACGGAATGATCTCTGAACCATGAGCCGCAATAAGAAAAGGGGTCTGCTCAAGCGACTCCAGTGGGGGGTTGAGTGCTCGGGTTTCCTCGTCCTGGAACGCCTTGGCGCCTTCTTCACGATGCCCTCTCTCTGGCGCGCAGGAGCAGGACTTGCGGTGGTAGCCCGCCTCTTTTCCTCCCGTTGGGCCATCGTCCGCAGCAACCTCCGCACCGCGGTGGGTCCCACGACCAGCGAGGAAGATATCTCCGTGCTTACCCGCGAGGTCTTCCGCCACACCGCTGCCAATCTCCTCACTGCCCTGAAGAGCGCCCAACTGCCTTCACCCCTCGTTCGGGAGGTGCTTGACCCTGAGAACATTGAGGTCTTCGAGCGCGCCTTCGGAAAGGGAAAAGGAGTCATTCTGGTCTGCGCCCACATGGGCAACTTCGAATTGCTGGCGCAGGGCCTGGGGGCCTTCCGGCCCGAGATCCGGATCGCAAGCATTTATCGTCCCCTCAACAACATCTACCTCGACACGATCATACGTGAACGGAGGGCCCACCGGGGCATGAAGCTGTTCGCAAAGCTCACTTCTTATCATGGTCCCATAAAGTGGGTGCGCAACCAGGGCGTACTCGGGATTGTCGCCGACCAGCGGGCCGGGCGTTCCGGATCAATCACCCCCTTCTTCGGGCGCCTCATGTCCATGTCTCCCCTGCCCGCCTTTATTCACAAGCATACTGGTGCGCCCATCATAGGGATCTCCATGAAAACCACCTCCCCGGGGAGATGGAAGGTCGCCTTCCACGAACTTGAAATCAGCGAGGGGGAAGACGTTACCACCGCTCACATCGCCGCCCTCCTTGAGACAATAGTCACCCGGTCCATCGTTGACGTGTTCTGGATGCAGGATCTCTGGCGCATAAACATCAAGCGACCCATGGAGATCCCGGGCCGGGAAGGACCGATTCGCCTGCAGGGTGACCGCAACAAACCTCTCTACCCCTTCTCCATCCTTGTCCGTGTTCCTGACAACGAGCAGGAATTCGCACAAACGATCCCGGCTCTCACCGCCCTCGCGCATTCACGCCCCGACTGCGATCTGCATCTTCTCGCCCGGGAACGGATCCGGGACGACGCAAACAGTTCCGGAGTAGCCCACACGTTCCACTCCATCGAGGGCAATAAACTCCCCCCCGGCCTCATCCTCGCCATCGCCTTCACCGACCACGAGCGCACCGCCCGGGAACTCGCCCATCTCTACGCGGGGCCCACCTACACCCTGCCCGCTGCCATGCAATCCAGGGAAAACTGGCACTCCATCCCGATTGAGGAGAGTCTCTCCCCGGAGGCCCGCTGGCTCGGATTGGCCAGATCGCTTGGCATGCACGATCCACCCCTGCAATGGACGTATGTCTAACTCCCGCCCCACCATCGAGAATCCCGGTTCCAACCCTGAGGCTCCGCTCCTCTGGCTCGTCACCGATGGCAAGGCCGGTCACGAAAATCAAACCCGCGCCCTGGCGGAGAATCTCCAGGCTCTGGCCCCATTCCGAATTCATGAAGCAGGCACTTCCATGGGCGGATTGCTGCAGAATGAAGAACGGGCCTCCCTGGTCATCGGCACAGGCCATCGCACCCACCTTGCCCTTCTCGCCGCGGCCCGGCGCTTCAACTGCCCTTCGGTGGTCATCATGAAGCCAACCATCCCAACGGTATTTTTCGATCTTTGCTTCATTCCCGAACACGATCTTGGCAGGCCCCCGGGTCCCAATGTGGTTCCCACCAAGGGCATGCTCAACCGCGTCCCGGTCGAAGGCCCCCCAAAGCAGGAGCGTGGGCTCATCCTGGTTGGAGGCCCCTCCAGACATCACGGGTTTGAGGCAGAACCCCTGATGGCGATCATCAGGAAAATCCTGGCGGGCCGTCCCGGACTCGCCTGGGATCTCACCGACTCGCGACGGACTCCGGAGGAGTTTCGCGAACACCTGGGCCAACTTAACCTGCAGTTCCATCCATCGAACGAATGTCCGGACGATTGGCTTCTCGACGCCCTGCTGGCTGCCCGGGAGGTCTGGGTCACCGAGGACAGCATGTCCATGATCTACGAGGCCCTCACCGCGCGAGCCAGAGTAGGTCTCCTGCCCATGCCACGGAAATCAAATCGTAGCCGGGTGACGCGCAGCGTCGACCGACTGGTCAAGGAAGGCTGGACCTCTTTCCCTGATGCCAGGGCGTCATCCGAACTCCGCGCCCCTCCGGCCGCCCTGCACGAAGCATCGCGCTGCGCGCGTGAAGTCCTGCAACGCTTCCCCGCTCTCGCATGAAAGTCCTGCAGATCCTTCCCGAACTCAATAGCGGCGGAGTAGAGCGCGGCACGCTCGAGCTGGCAGGATACCTGGTGGAGCGCGGACACGAATCGGTGGTGATTTCCAACGGTGGCAGCATGGTGGACGCGTTGGAAGCGGCCGGGGCACGTCACATCCAGATGCCCGTGCATCATAAGTCGCCGAAGGCTCTTCTGCAGGTCCGGGCTTTACGACGGGTTCTGGCCGCGGAACGCCCATCGATCCTCCACCTGCGTTCCCGCCTGCCCGCGTGGATCAGCTATCTGGCCCGGAGAAGGATGGGCCGTGACCTGCAGCCGGTCCTGGTCAGCACGGTACACGGCTTCAACTCGGTGAACGCCTACTCGCGGATAATGACAATGGCAGAGCGGGTAATTGCTGTTTCCGGTTGCATCAGGGAGCATGTGCTCCAGCACTATCCCGGTTGTCCCGGGGAGAACATTCACGTCATTCCCCGTGGCGTGGATCCCGAGATCTACAACCCTGACCATGAACCTGACGACCATTGGAGGTCGCAGTGGCAGGAGGATTTCCCCGAACTGCAGGGCCGGAAGCTGGTGACTCTTCCCGGGCGCATAACCCGCCTGAAGGGCCACGAGGATCTCTTTGACATCATGGGGAAACTGCCAGCCGAATTCCACGGCGTGGTGGCGGGGGGAACCCACCCGCGAAAACAGTCCTATCTGAAGGAACTCCAGTGCCGACTCTCCGAGATGAACCTTGGCAAGCGGATCACCTTCATAGGCCAACGCGGGGACATGCGCGAAGTGCTTGCCGAATCCAGTATCGTGGTTTCGCTGTCGCAGAGCCCGGAGTCCTTCGGGCGAACCGCTCTTGAAGCGCTGTCACTGGGTACTCCCGTGATAGGATACCATCACGGAGGAGTAGGAGAAATACTGCGCAGCTGCTTTCCTGAAGGGCAGGTGCAGAAGGGAGACCTGGGCAGGGTCGTGCAGTTGATTCATGATTTTGCAGAGAACGTCCCGCCAATCCAGGCACCTGGCGACTTCACCCTGGATCGAATGCTCTCCTCTACGCTCTCACTTTATCTCGGTGCAGTTTAATCTTGGCAGTGACAGGGAAGGTCGCACACTTGCGCAGGGGCAACACCCAGCGCATTCGTCGGACTCGGTCCTCTTCCGTTTCCTTCCGGACCGGAGAAACGGCATCGAAAATTCTCAAACAGAGTATTTCAGATCCTAAGATCGAAGTGGTGAGATGGCATTGCTGGACAATTGCATCAGGGGGATCAAGGAGGGGCCATGGACGCTGCTTCAGTTGCGGGGGGACTTGATCAGCAGCGAGGATGTGAATGGTGATGACGTCGATTTCCTGACTTCTCCCGAGTCACTTCAACTTCTGCTGAAATCGGTCTTCGAGTGGACCAGGAACGGGTGGTGCCATGGGCATGTCCGGCGCCGCCTGAACCGGAAGGCCGAACTTTGCCTGTTTTCCCCGGAAGGTTCCGCGTGCCTGAAACTGGATCTCTGGCTTCGTCTTCCACAACTGGACGAGGGCCGCACTCTGACCCTGGAGAACTGTGTCGGGCTATTGTCAGGAACCGGCATTCAGCGCCTTCCCCTGAAACTGGAAGTGGCCCTCTACCTGCAGCATCTGCTGGCCAAGAAAAAGGATCTGAGGGAGGACAAGTACCGCAAGTCCCTGGCCAATTACCGGCAGCGATGTCCGGAATTCGCGCTCGAACTGGAGAGCGTGGAGGAACTGGGAATCATTCCGGGGGAGGTGAAGGAACACAGCGCTGAGATTCTAAGGGAGGCCTTCGGAGAATCGCCGACGGGAAAGACGCCCCTGCTTGGTATTCATGAGGAAGGGTTCCTCTCTTACCCACGGACCGTGAAGGCGATCTCGGTGATGGGATGCGATGGCGCGGGCAAGACCTCCCTCTCGTGGTCGCTTACGGAGCTCGAGAAACGGTATGCGAGGGTCTTTACCGGGAAGCACCTCTACCGGAAGTCGTGGCTCTACAAGCTTGCGGTGATCTTCATTCGACCATTCACCTTTCAGTCACGTGAACGATTTGATGAACTCTTCGCTCCACTGGTTTACCTGCGTGCCTGCCTGGGATTGCGGATAAAACTTCTACGATGGAAGCGGGGCATCACCCTGATTGACCGGGGTCTCCTTGATTTCATGTATCTCAACCGGAAAAGTGATCGTCCGGGGTTCTCCCGTCTCTTTTTCCTGACCCGCCTGTGCGGAAAGCGCATCCCCGTAGTGCATGTGATGGCGGAGTATGCGGCGATCAGACAGCGCAAGGACGAAGTCAGCGAGAAGGGACATGAATGTTACGACAGGGACATGTGGCAGGCGCATGCCTTGCGATGTCCAACCGATTACCTGGCCTTTAACAACACGGGTTCGCTCAAGAACTCCTCTCTGGCCCTGGATCAGGTCCTCCGGAAGTTGTCCTGAGGGAGACCCGGGAAGACTTCCCGAAGGACGTCGCATACTCCATCTTCGCGTGCAAGGCGCTGAAGCTTGGCA
This sequence comes from Verrucomicrobiales bacterium, assembly GCA_003483645.1. GTDB lineage: Bacteria > Verrucomicrobiota > Verrucomicrobiia > Verrucomicrobiales > Akkermansiaceae > Roseibacillus_B. The sequence goes on along the minus strand of DMYM01000226.1, from coordinate 6,122 downwards.
AAAACAAAATCCAACCCGGCTGACCGGATCTCAGCAGGAACAATGGCATTCAGCAGGGTTCCCAGACGCATCAAGTCAGACTTGAGGTTCACCCCGCCTCTCCGGGGCTTTGTGCAGTCTTCGATCAGGCGCAGGTAATCGAAGGCCTTTTGTTGGTCCTCTCGAACCCACGGGGCCGGTCCGAACTCAAAGTCAATCAGACAAGTCCTCGCGGAGCAGGGATCAAAGAGAACATTGCCGAGATTCAGGTCCAGGTGAGTCAACCCGGTCCCGTGCATGGAAGCGATCGCGGGAAGAACCGTCTCCAGCAGGGACCAGATCTCCCCGGAATCCACTACAAGTCGTCGCGAAGCCCGGTCCCACGGCAACCAGGAACAAACCATGAAATCAGGGCCCCGCACAAGAGGTTCGGGAGAAAGACCAAGAGGAAAGAGCATCGAGTAGGCATGCCACTCGCGGTCAATTCGTCCGCGGTCGTCCAGAGGGATGCCCGGGTCGAGAGGGCCAATAGGATCCTGCTGATCCTTGATGGGATTATTAAGCCGGAGGATCCCCAGGCGCCTGCATCCTTCCACGGTGAAGATCTCATCGTACCCTCCTTTCATCGGGGCAGGAACAAGTCGGACGGATTCGCCGAGAGTCTTGCCGATTTCATCCTCCAATTCGCGAGAGCGTGGGGCAATGGCGGCGATTTCGCGTCTCCTTCGAATCCATCGTTTGAGAGATTTCATCGTAAAACTAGACGTGGGCGATAAGGACAAGATCCTGGAACCCCTTCCCGGGGATACGAATAAGATCCGGGTAATCATCAATTGGCAATCCTTCCCCCTGCATCAGATTATCAAGTTGATATTCCCCGGGGTAGCGCCCGGAAAAATAGTGCTCCACCTTTTCGAAGCGGGAAGAGATTTTTTCGATGAGGTCCACGCCTATGGTTCGGGAGCGGTCATTTCTCCATTCCCCGAACTCATCAGTTCTTGAGCAAGTGTAGGATTCCGCAATGATCGCCACTCCCCCGGGCTTCAGGATGCGCCGGATCTCATCAAGGCAGGCGGCGAGGTTCGGGGGAACATTCAGGACCCGGGAAACAAGAAGGGCGTCATAAGAGGAATCCGGAAAGCTGAGGTTCTGGAGGTCCTCCTGGAAATCGACATTTTCTTTGAGAAGGTCGGCACTGTGGCAGGTTTGAAAGCGGGCAGAGAGTACTTTCCTGAGGCACTCTTCAGGGGCGATATGCAGAACTGATTTTCCAGCGGGAGACCAGTCCTGAAAGAGCTCTTCGAGCACCAGATGTGTCATGCGGTGCCTTTCGGCAGAGGCACAACGGGGACACTTTGAATGAAGGCGAAGCAGGAGAGGCAATTTCACGATTCGCTTGTCCTTGAACGGCCCGCGATAGTCGCATATGGGGCAGTGGAAATGCGGTCGGGGGGATAGCGCCCGGAACATGGCGGGGCGAATCCACCGTTTCAAGGTCTCGGTCCACTGTCGTCTCACTTCAGGGTATCGCAATCTTATCTGCCAGTCTCCCCCAAGCACAGATCATTCTCCGCGGTGTCGCAGGAAACCCTGATCCCAACTGCTCTCCTCCCGCAACTCATCGGTGACCCCTCCGGACTTCGCAAACGAAACTATCCGGGGCCATGCTCTGGCCAGTCGCTTGGCGACTTTTCGTCGGCCCAGGGAAGGAATCCAACGGGCCAGAGGAAACCACGCCGGGTCGCCCACACCATCTATCAACACCAGACGCCACCGGTCATTGCCCAGGTCCTTCGCGACAAGGTTGTGATCATGCAGATTCCGGGTCAGGATGCGATGAGACAGGAGGAATCCGGAAAACTCCTTATATGCCGGCTCAAGCCGCCCGGGGTCAACACCAGTGGAGGCTAACTCCCTGATTGAACGGGAAATCCTTCCATCGTGATCGCGGACAAGGTCAAGCACGAGTCCGGGGCCCAGATCGGTCTCCTCAAAGCCGTGGCAAAGAGGAAGATGCGCGGCCATGACATCTCCAATGCGAAGATGAACCCGATGGAGTTCTCTGGCTTCATCAGCGTTGTTGTCATACTTCCGCCTCCAACGCAGTGGAACCCATCTCCTTTTTGCTGACAGGCGGACGGTACGACGATCATCCGTCCGCAGCACTTTAACGCACCTTGATGCATTTTCCGGGTGCACATAACATTCGCGCCGTCCTCCGACACCGAAAGGCTCAAGGTTTTTCAGTTCCAAAGATTCCATCACTCACTTGCTCAGGCCGCGTTTGCCGCCGCGCATGCGCAGCATGAACCCCAGCATCCCTTCCTTCCCAGAGATTTTTACCCGCGGAATCTCGTAGGGAGAAAGAGGGGGGAATCCCATCACCCCGGGTTCCACGGTCACGGCCGCAAGATAGCCAGCCTCCTCTACCAGCCTGCAATGGCGCGGCTGGTAAATCCCGAAGGGATACGCGAAGGTTGGAGGGATTACGCCGAAGCGTTCTGCAAAGTCCTGCCGGGCTGCAGAGATTTCCCTCCGGGCATCTTCGGTCGAAATCTTACTGAGATTGGCATGGGTGGTGGTGTGTCCGCCCAGTTCCCAGCGTCCGGTGGCGAGCAATTCACGAATTTCATCGTCACTGAGCTTTGGCTCCGAGGCAAGTTCATCATCCGGGTGATGCACCTTTTTCTTGCTCGACCAGGAGCCCTCGCGTTCGGTCACGAGATACAGGGTGGCTTTCCCCTCAAAGTCGGCCAGAACCCGATCGGCCTCAAGGAGGTTGTCACGGTAGCCGTCATCGAAGGTGAGGCAGACTGCCGGCATGGGAGGAGAGGTAGCGAGCAACTCGCTGGCGTGGAGAAAGGTGAACTCTTTCCTGCTGAGCCAGCTTACTTGTTTTCGAAATTCATCCGGCGGAACTCGGAGTTTGTTGAACCGGGTGCCGGGACGGTGGCGACAGACCATGTGATACATCAGCACCCGTGGCCGGTTCCAGGAGGTCGCCGGTCTCCACCAGGCGTAGCGCCAGCTGAACCACAGGAGCGTCAGGATCGAAAGACCCACCAGGAGGGGCGTGATCATGGAAGAGGAGAAAACAATGAGAGCCCGCAATGGCGAGAAACGCAGGTCGGCGTGGCCGAGCCCGGAGAGCAGCCTTCGTCACCGGGGATGACAGGAAACGGCACCCTCTTTGAATTTCCCGCCATGCTACTCGAACTTCTGCCGTTGCCGGAGTTCGCGGTAGAGGGCACAGCTTTTCTCCAGCGCTTCATTCGTCCCATCGCCAACCACCACGCCCCGTTCAAAAACCAGGATGCGGTTCACAACGCTAAGCGTGCTGAAACGATGCGCGATGATGAAGACCGTCTTGTCCCTCGTCAGTTCCAGCAGGGCCTGTTGCACAAGTGCCTCATTATCAGAGTCCAGAGCCGAGGCAGCCTCGTCCAGCACCAGGATGGGCGCCTTGCGCAGGAAGGCCCGGGCCAGGGCCAGACGCTGCCGCTGCCCCCCTGAGAGACGCATCCCCTTCTCACCCAAAGTCGTCTCATAGCCATTTTCCATCGCGGTGATGAAGTCGTGTGCCCGTGCCTGCCGGGCGGCCTCGTAGACTTCCTCGTCACTGGCGTCCGGTCGACCGATCAGAATATTCTCCCTGGACGTAGAATTGAAGAGAAGAGGCTCCTGCGGAACGAAGGAAATTGCATCATGCAGATCCTTCTGCCTCATGACCCGGAGATCGTGCCCATCAAGCAAAACGGCCCCTTCGGCAGGATCGTAGAAGCGCAGGATCAAGTTGATGAAAGTTGTCTTGCCGGCTCCGCTCGGCCCCACGATCCCAACCACTTCCCCCGGATCGATCTTCACACTTACCTCTCTGAGCACAGTTTCCTCCTCATAAGCGAAGGAGACTCCCTTGAAAGTAATCTCTCCGCGCACCTCGCCCAGTTCGATCGGGGACTCAGGATCGATTACCTCAGGCTCCTGATGAGAGATGTCTTCCAATCGGTCGAGAGAAGCCTCCATGTTCTTGAGGTGGGCCGCAATCTTGCCCAACCGTTTGACGGGTTCGTAGCAGAAGTAAAGAGCCCCCAGGAGAGGAACCAGTTCCTGGATGCCGACACCATTGCGCCCCGAATACACAATGACACCCGCGATGCCGATGACTGCGACGAACTCCACCAGGGGGGCGACTGCGCGCTCGTACTTGAGAACCTTGAGCTGCCATTTCATCAACTCCCGTACGCGTCGCCTCATCCCGGCCACCTGGTCGTCCTGCAGATTGAAGGCGCGGATCTCCCGTGATGCCTGCACACTATCGGTCACGTAGGCCGAAACATCCCCCACCTGGGCCTGCAGTTTCTTCGCACGTTGCTTCAACTTCCTGGCCAGCCAGCGGATGGGAAGAACGCATGCAGGCACGCTCATCAAGAAGACCAGGATAAAGATGAACTCGCTGTTTTCGATGGAGAGATAGACGATGACACCCGCCGCCCCGATCAGGGTGAACGGCTGCTTGATGATATCGTTGGTGACATTGATGATGCCGGCACGAAGGATCTCGGTATCCGTGATGAGACGGCTCACCGTATCCCCGCTGCGACGTCTCTGAAAAAACGATAACGAGAGTTTCTGGAGGTGCGCAAAGGCGTCCGTCCGCAGTGCCTCCAGGACACGCTGCCCACAGTAGGCCATACCATACATGTTCGCGAACTGAGACACGCTTCGGAGTCCCACCCCCGCGATCAGAACAGCGGCAAGCACAAGGAGATCACCCAGCGGGACCGGCTGTTCCCCTTCTACCCAGATTCTGGGGAGCACCTCCTTGATAATGATAGGAATTCCCGCCCCACTGGCCAGTCCGTAAATCAACCCGGCAAGAAGCGCGCCGACAAACTGCCAGCGCACCGGTCGGAGGTAGCGTGTGTAGGGCCGAAGGCGCTTGAGCACGTGTCGGTAGTGTCAGGGTTCCCGGAGCAATTCGCAAGCTTTTGGAGTGCCGTAATCCTTACCGCAACTCATAGCCCAGTGCACTGAGCCCATACATTACTGCGGTCTCCACCCGCAGGGTAAGAGGGCCGAAGCTCACCAGCTGGAATCCACCTGCCACCGCTGACTCGGTATCTGCGGCAGAAAAATCTGTCCATCCTCGCAGCCTGCAGGTCAATGCACCATTCGCCCTGCGCTCCTACAGGTTGAAGAACCGCTTCGTTTTCTCGAGAAAGCTCTCATGCATCGGAGAGTTCTCCTCGCCGATCGACTCGGTGAAGGTCTCCAGTTTCTCCTTCTGCTCACTACTCAACCGGGTGGGCACCTCCACGCCAACCTCCACGTGCAGGTCGCCCTTGCGTCCGCTGCTGATATCCCGGATGCCACGATTCCGCAGACGGAAGATCGTCCCGCTCTGCGTTCCCGTGGGAATCTTGATGGAAGCCGCCCCTTCCAGAGTAGGGACACCCAGCTCACCCCCGAGGGCCGCCGTTCCGAAAGAGACAGGCACTTCACAGAAGAGATCCTCTCCGCGCCGTTCAAAGACATCATGCCGCTTCACGTGCAGAACAATGTGCAGATCGCCGGACGGTCCTCCCCGCACGCCCGCATCGCCGTTGCCGCTCGAACGCAGCCGGGTGCCATGATCAACCCCGGCCGGGATCTCGATCTGGGTTCGATCCATCTTCTCGACCCGACCCTGCCCACGACAGTCGGGACACGGATCGGAAATCTCCTGCCCGGAACCATCACAGGCAGAACATGCCACCTGCTTGCGGAAGATGCCTCCGAATCCCTCCATCCTCTGCTCCACGATCCCGTGGCCGTGACAGGTTGCACAGGTCTGCGCTCCGCCCCCGCTCTTTGAACCGGATGCGCCGCAGGTCTCACACGCCACGTACTTCTCCAACTCAAGACTCTTGGAGACCCCGCTGGCGGTCTCTTCCAACGTGACCTCCAGATTATAGCGCAGATCACTGCCACGCTTGCGACCGTCCCGGGTACGTGTGGGTCCTCCTCCGAAAAAATCGCCGAAGGCTCCGCCAAAGACCTGCGAGAAGATGTCCATCGGATCGTGAAATCCACCTGCTCCGAATCCGCCACCACCACCTCCCGCCTTGAAGGCCGCATGCCCATAGCGGTCATAGGCCGCCCGC
>DMYM01000501.1 GCA_003483645.1 Verrucomicrobiales bacterium | reverse complement strand
GAAGCGGTAGTAGACCTCCAGCATCAGGGTCGTCAGGCAGGTAACGTAGTGCACATTACCCAGACCGTGACCCGTGTTGGCGGGAAGCGGCCAGGAACCATCCTTGTTCTGGGCCGCCAGGGTTCCATCCCGGAAAAGCTCATTGTATTCCTTCCAGAACTTGCCGCCGTAGTTGATCATGGCCTGGGAGGCATAGTAATGGCCGTAGAGGTCGGTGTCCTTGCCCTTCCAGTCGAACTTGATGTTCTTGTTGATCACCTTGCAGGCCTTGCGGGGCACGGAGTGGGCTTCCTTGCCCCAGAGCTGGAAACAGAGTGCCCCGGCGGCAGAAAGAGTCGTGCCGTCACCACGCGGGCTGGGGTTGGTGTAACCGATCGCTCCGCTGGCGTGCTGGTTGCTGGCGAAGGCATCCAGGCCATCCCGCACGCACTTGGCCATGTTCCGGAACTCGATCCCGGTATGCTTGCAGGCCTTGAGAGCTTGGAGGCACCATCCCATGACCGAGCTGTCATTACGCCGTTCCTCCGAAAAGCGGTAGGTCCATCCTCCGGCGGCATTCTGGCCATCAATGATGGTCTGCCCGCCCAACTGCACGGCCTCATGGAGACCGGGCAGGTTCACTCCGAGCTGGCTGCAGAAGGTATAGGCTTCCGCAATTGCGTAGGTTGCAATGGCGTGCTCGTAGACCCACTGATTGGATTGCAGGTCACTTCCCATGCGGCCCTTGTCCTTCGTACTCTTGTTCACGAGGTAGGTGATGGCATTGGTCACCGTCTCACCGTACTTTTCGGAGAGTGGGGTTTCGCAGTGTCCGAGATAGGCCAGAAGCGCCAGTCCGGTATAAGCGACCTTGTAGCCGCCACCCCATGATCCGTCACCCGCTTGGGTGGTCTGCAGCCAGTCGAGAGATTTTACCACCGCGGTCTCACATTCTTCACTTCCCCCGTTTTCCATGAGGCGCTGCATGCGGTCCTGGGGCGAACAACGCTTGCGCATCACGGCCGGGATGTTGCCGAAGCCGCCACCGCCGCCATCTCCACCGCTTCCCCAGCCCTGGCCGAAGTCATCCCCGCTACCGAAGTCCAGATTGGGTTCTGCTTCCGTTTCCGGAACCGGTACCGCAGTGGGCGAGGGGGTGGTGGATGCGATCACCTTGGCCATCGAGGAAGAGGGCGCGGACGGCTTACGCTGGACCTGCGGATTCACCTCCTTCTGGTCCATGGTGTCCTCCTCAGGCGCACCAGCCTGATAGGTCACGATGGTCGGCGATTTGATAAAGAGATTCGGGAGGAGAATGAACAGAAGAATGAGGACCACGAGGGCGATCACCAACAAGGCGATCACAATGCTGGTGATGACGGAATTTCTCCGCTGCGCTTCGAGGCGTGCCTCTGCTTCAGGACTTAGTTGGGCGTGCAGGCTCATACCGGGTCGAATTGAGGGGATTTTATGGGTTGCTCGAACCCGTTCGGAAAGACAATTCCCTGATACCTTACCCCCTCCGGATGGAAAATCCGCTCAAAAATCTCCGAAAATAGGGAAACCCGCCCCGCCAGACCCTACCCCGTTAGGAGGAGAGGAAGAGGAAAACCCGGCTCTACCCTATCCCACGAAGGCTGCGCCTGCTCTCGGATCTTCCTCCGGAATTGCCCCTTCCCTCCGGCTTATTGACCGATCACCGGTCCCCGTCCTGTGCCAGCCACAGCGCCGGGGGGGTCACCCCGCCTGATTCAGGATCGGCCCGACCCGGGGTCACTCGGCACCAGGCTCCACATTGGGATCATCGTCCGGATCGCGGGACCAGACGATGGAGGTGCCCGGTGCCTGGTCCTCCGGGGTGATGATTTCACCGGAGGCCTTGATCAGCTCGGGAACCCGGCGCACCTCGGTGTGACCGTCCACGAAGAGCAGCACGCCCTTCTGGTTATGGCGGGCAGCAAAGGCGCGCGGGTTGGCCTTGGGCGAACCGTTGAACTTCCGCTGGGCCTTCGAGTGCTTCTTGTCCTTGGGAAGTCCGCGCTCCAGGAAAATGACCGTGCTCACCGGCTGCTGAATGGAGGCCAGCGTCCCGGGATCCTTGTAGCCGTCCAGCGAACGCCTCTGGAGTCGGCTGTTCATCCCGATCGCAAAGTAGGGGCGCTCCAGCTTCTTTTCACTCTTGAAGTAGGGAGCCCCTCCCAGAAAGGTCGGATAGCTGCCCTCGTAGAAGGCTCCCGGCGCATTGTCCTCCCCCAGCTGCGCCACCGTCCGGTATCCCATCCGGTCGGGCAGAACATTATACCACGCCTCCTCAGCTTCCTCGCTCGCCGCTACGATCCAGTCCTCGTCGCCACCCGAAATGTTGGGAATGTCCGCATTCTCCAGAGGAAGACGCCCACCATGATCACTCGTATAATCCACGAAGGCCTGCCCCAGGTCCTTGATCTTCTGGGTAGCACGCGTGAGGTTTGCACTTTGAACCATGTTGGTGAAACCCTGAAAGGTGATCGCAGCCAGGACGATCACGATCGCCACAGCCACGAGCAGCTCCAGCAGAGTGAAGCCTGCTGCCGCCTTTCGGTTGCACCTCCGGTTCATGGGTTTCTAGTTGTCAAAGCTCCTCTGGGTCGATGTCAGGATCACGCGATTGTTCCCTGACGCGACCTGAAGCTTCTCCATAAAATCGGATACTTTGGCCCCTGATTTCAAGAGAATTCCCCAACGAAGTTCTGTCATCATGCCCGCTTGGATCGATTCCACGCTGATAAGTTCCGTGGCATCAGCGAATTCCTCGAAGATTGGGAAAAACTCCTGATCATACTGAATATCGTTATTCACACGGATTCTGAGGTTGTGGGAGGCCCGTTTGGGCGCAAATGCCTCCTTTTTCGAGAGGACATAGACGGCGGCCACCATCACGATGGTAGTGGCCACGGCCGTTGGATAGAGACGCGCACCCACCACCATGCCGGTCATCATGGAAAACAGAATGAAAGCCAGGTCCCGGGCCTGACCAAGGTTCCGCCGGAAGCGGATCATGGCGAAGGCTGCGAACATCCCGAAGCCGATAGCCTGCGCATTCTGATGGGTTCCAACCACCAGGATGAGGATGGTGGTCACGGTCCCCACGATCACGAGAGTGTGGACGTAATCCTGCGAATAGCGTGTTCCCCGGTAAGTGGCCTTGTAAAGAGTGCCGATAATCAGGTTGAGGCTGAAGCTCACCGCCAGGGCGAAGAACACCTCGGGGACACCGGGGACGGGATTGTCAAAACCGAGAGTCTCTTTGATGCTCTCGAAGCTATCGATGATGGGGTCGAGGAAGGCCATGGATATATTGGGGACAGAGGTCTGGTAAACAAACGTGGATCATGCTGCCGACCCCTGCCGCGCCCGCGCCGCTTCAAGCTGGGCACCCAGAACGGGGTCGTGTTTTTCAAGGGATGTGCAGTACTTGCTGAAACTCTGGCGGCTCAATCCGGTCTCCCCGGCCCGCTGCCGCAGCCAGTAGGGAACCGGCCCGATGGACTTGACCTCCATGATGGAGTCTCCCTCGGGAATGATGAACCTGCTGAAGTCCTGATCGTCCGGAAGGAGCTTGGGAAACTCAGGACGGCAGCGCAGAAGATTGTCGAATGTGATCCGCAGCTTGCCGTCCGGCGAACTGAAGGCATTCCGGTCGTAGCGAATCTGCATGGAGGGCGCATGTCCGGCTGACCGCATCCCGAGGACTTCGTCGATCACAATACGACCAGCACGGCCCACCTCGCTGTAGAGCCCACGCAAAACATCGTCATTCCCAAGGCCGAATTCCTGGGCGGCCTCAATCGACATGGGCAGGCGGCGCTTCACCCCCAGCCCCTGCAACTTGTGCTTCACTTCAAGGAATCCCGCAGGAGGAATCTTGGCTGTCTCCGAACCATAAATGCGCAGACGGATCTTGCGGCGACTCTTGAAGCGACGCTGCTTCTCCCAGTAGCAGTCGCGCTCTGCGGTGTCGTAATACTGCGAGAGAATGGGGTAGTTCCCCGAGTTCCCCGGATTTTGATCCACCGCAAGACGCTGCGAGATCTCATCTTTCCATTGATGATACTGCTCCGCGTTGATCAGAAATTTGTATTCGGTCCTGCTTATACTCACTACTGCCCTCAAAGGCAGGGAAAGGGATTTGCGCCGGTCAGGGCAGACCATGCGCCCGGGGGCGGATTCGTCACAAATTAAGTTTTAGCCAATAAGGGCCAGGACGACAACTCCCGAATCTGTCGCCCCCTTGGCCCGTAAATCCCCTGAATGAGTCAACGGTCACTCCCCTCCCGCCCTTTGCGCACTTGGCAGAATCCGGCATTTCAACCATCCGGAATCAACTGAACCTGAAGGAGCCTCGCCTGCTTGTCTGATGGCCTCGAGCCCCTGCTAACCCTTCCGGGGGGCTTCCGAACGCTCCCTCAGGCCTATCGCCTTGTGCCTTTCTCAGGGCATTTTATGCTCACTGCCAACCCCTCCTTCTGCGACGCATTCCCGCACAGCCCATGCCCTCCCCCTTCCGTAAACCCTGGTTCCTCCCGGGCCTCCTCCTGCTGATTGCCACCTCCTCCCTTCCCGCGGCCGACATCATCCTCAACGAGTTCATGGCATCCAACGGGGGCGGCACTCCGGTCCCGAACCAGGTACCCGGCACCACTGACGACTGGATCGAGATTCACAACCGGGGCACCACCACCCTCAGCCTCGCCGGCTGGCACCTTACCGACAGCGCAGGGAACCTGAACAAGTGGACCTTCCCCCCGGGGATCACCCTTGCGATGGGCGACTTCCTGGTGGTCTTCGCCTCCGGCAACAACGCGCTGGACGCCAATGGCAACCTGCACACCAACTTCAGTTTGAGCGCGGGCGGCGACTACGTCGCACTGGTCCGCCCCTCGCTCACCGTGGCCAGCGAGTTCGGACCCAGCACGGACTACCCCTCGCAGCAATCCGACATCTCCTACGGGCTGCATCCCAGCAACCTGGAGCCGGTCTACTTCCAGACCCCCACCCCCGACGCTCCCAACGATGCCGGCGGACAACTGCTGGTCGAGGACACCCAGTTCAGCCACAAGCGCGGCTACTACACCTCGGCCATCAATCTCTCCCTCACCACCAACACCTCCGGTGCGACAATCCGCTACACCCTGGACGGGACCGTGCCCACCCAATCCACCAACGGCAGCACCTACTCCAGAGCGATCCCGATCAACACCACCACCGTGCTGCGCGTGCGGGCCTTCAAGAGAGGCCTGCAGGCGACCAAAGTGGACACCCAGAGCTACATCTTCCCAACCTCAGTGGGCAGCCAAACCCGGCCTTCCGGTTATCCGACGGGGTGGGGAGGCGAGCCCACCGCCGACTACAACGTGGACACCCAGATCACCCAGTCGCGCCAGTACGCTGCCCGCTTCCGGGCAGGGCTGCGGGACATTCCCACTCTCTCGGTCACGGGCGAGAAGGACGACTTCTTTGGTTCGGACGGGATCTACGTCGACACCCAGGACCGCAATATCGAAGCCGCCGTCTCCGCCGAATACTTCCATCCCGACCCCGTGACCGATGGCGTCAACATCGAGAACGGGTTCCAGATCGACTGCGGATGCAAGCTGCAGGGCGGTGCCAGCCGCACACCGAGCAAGGCGATCAAGCACTCCTTCAGCCTGCGCTTCCGCGACCTCTACGGGGCCGGGAAGCTCAACTACCCGGTCTTCGATGGGACCACCGTCACGACTTTCGACAGCATCCACCTGCGTGCCATGTACAACAACTCGTGGATCCACAGCAACAGCGGCCAGCGCGCCCGTGCCACCATGATCCGCGACCAGTGGGCCCGTGACTGCATGATCGACATGGGCAATGCCGACGGCGGGCAGGGCCACTTCGTGCACTTCTACATCAACGGCATCTACTGGGGCGTCTTCAACCTCCATGAGCGCCTCGAAAACGACCACTACGCAGCCTACAACGGGTACGAGGACGACGAAGTGCTCGGGCTGAATCCGGGCAGACTCACCTCGGAGGAGACCGCTTCCTTCAACGCCATGAAAGCGGTCGTCACGAATTCTCGCAGCCCCTGGTCCCGGATCCAGACCGTCCTCGACGTCGACAATTACATCGACTTCGTCATCACCGAGTACTTTGGCCGCAACGCCGATTTGAAATCCGGAGACAACTGGCGCGCGGCGGGCGGAGGCAGCGCCAACGCCCCCTGGCGCTTCTACTGCTGGGACACCGAGCGAATCCTCGAGA
>DMYM01000303.1 GCA_003483645.1 Verrucomicrobiales bacterium | reverse complement strand
AGTGATCCCGCCTACGCCGAGACCGTGAAGAAGCTTCGGACCCGTTTGATGAAATACTTGCGCGAAACCAACGATCCGCGTCTGGTGGACGACGGCAAATTCTTCGAGACGCCTCCCATGGCCGGCCCGGTCCCCGGGATCGGGAGCCGGTGATATCCCCAGAAACGACACGGAGGTGAACCAAGCCAAATCAAACTGTTCCATCCCGGAGACAATTTGTGACGGCTGAGAATTCATCGTCACCAACCGGGGTCCCGGCAGCGAGATGGTGGCGGAGCGGGAGGGATTCGAACCCTCGATACCCTTTTGGGGTATACTCCCTTAGCAGGGGAGCGCTTTCAACCACTCAGCCACCGCTCCGTTGGTCGAATTGAATTGGGAAATGCGGAGAAAGGGAAACCACAGGGAGGGATGTTCGTCAATGGCGGGGAGAGGGTAGACTGAATTTTCGTGCCATCTCGAAAGTCTGGATTATGTAGGGGTGTGTTCGGTTGTGCCCAGTTGTGCCCATTGCTTTTCGTGATTTTGATCTTTTCCGGATCAGTGACCAGCTGTGGTCTATCTGGAAAACGCGATAACACGGAGAGGAAGGAAGCCAAGGGTGAGACGGCGGCGAGGGAGCAAGAGGAAGAGAAGGGCAAGAGGGGTGATCCTGCTGCCCTGCGGATCGTCGGAGAGATCGCCTCGGTGCATGCGGTGGAGAAATTTGTTCTCATCAAACGTTATGTTCAGGGCGGGGGATTTGGACAGGACACCCTTATTGCGTCAGTGAGTCCGGAAGGAGTGACTTGTTCGCTGGCCTTGACGGGAGAAAGGCTGGGCCGCTACTACGCTGCCGATATCCAGGAAGGAAAGCCCTCAAAGGGCGATGTGGTGGTCGTCCGGCAGCTTCCCGAGGGTTTGGTCGCCCCTGTCAGGTCCATTCCGGCAGCTCCTTAGGGGCGAAATGAGGTTTTGCAGCAGCGAGACCGGCTGGTTTTTTTGTAAAAACGCCACGGTTACAGGTGTTTAAGCGATATTGAATGCTAATATCAGGGGCATTACCTACATTTTTTTAATTCTACCCTTGAAAAGTTTATAAAAACTGAAATAACCTCACTTCTGAAGCTGCTGGGCACCCAAACCTACCTAATACCATCACAGTCGAACAGTCATGAAATCAAGCACAGCCAATCAATCAAGAGGTGCAGTCCAAGCGGATGCGGATCGTCTTGCGGACTTTGTCCTCTTCACACAGCGCTCTTGCATCCTGAACCTCTCGAGCGAGCTCAACCGTGGGAACATCTCCTTCCCTCAGTTCTTCCTGCTCGCCTACCTTTCCAGCGAGGACTATCTGACCATGTCGGATATCGCCAAGAAGATGGGTCACTCGACTGCCGCGGCCACTGGCCTCGTTGATCGACTTGAGAAGCTTGGGTATGTTGAGCGCGTACACGCTGCCGAAGATCGCCGTAAGATCATGGTTCGCATCACGCACAAGGGTACTGAGCTTGTGGCTCACATGCGTAAGGAGATCGCCGTCAACCTCGCTGACATCATGTCTGAGATGGACGAGGAAGAAGCCGAGACGCTTGATCATGCACGGCGCGCGGTGACTGCGGTGACTCCTGGTTAAGGAGCACAATTTTCCACCACCTGGTGCCGGGGAAACTTGGCACAGTGAAGACGCCCCCGTTATGGTAATCCCATGACGGGGGCGCTTTCTTTTCTGGACCGGGTTCTGGCTGTTCCGGGAGTGGAGGCCAGCTTTGTCCCACGGATTCCGGGGATTCCCGTGAGCGGGGACAAGGGGTCGACCCTGAGGTTGCTGGAACCGGCTCATCGGGACGCAGTTGCCCGCCTGGGCTTTGAGTGGGACGACTTGTGGCGGGCGGAGCAGGTCCACGGTGATGCGGTGGCGGTGGCACCGGCAGGGGGAGTGGAGGAGCGGATTGTGGCCGGAGTGGACGGATTACTGACAAGTGGCCGGCAGGGGGTGCTGCTCGGAATCTACGTGGCTGATTGTGCGGCGGTCTACCTTTGTGATCGTCGGACCGGGGCCCTGGGGTTGGTCCACTCGGGGAAGAAAGGCACGGAGCAGGCAATCGTCCTGCGGGCCCTGGAGCGCATGGCAGCGGAATCCGGGTCGCAGGCTGGTGACATTGAGGCGGCCATCTCGCCGTGCATCCGGCCGCCCTGCTATGAAGTGGATATCGCCCCGCGCATTGCGGAGCAACTGCTGGCAGCAGGAGTCCCACCGGAGCAGGTGGTGATGAGTGGGGTGTGCACCGGGCAGAATGTAGGGGAATTCTACTCATATCGCGTAGAGCGGGGAAAGACGGGACGAATGCTGGCCCTGATGGGACGGAGAACAGAGAATGTGGAGTCCTCATGACGGTGACGGCCCCAGCGAAGCTCAATTTGACCCTCCGGATCCACGGGAAACGGGAGGATGGATTTCACGAACTGGAGACGCTCATGGTTCCCTTGCCGGGACTGGCCGACCTGCTGGATTTCAAGCCTGCCGAGTCCTATGTCCTGGAGACAGGGGGAGCGGAAGTGGGACCGGTTGAGGACAATCTGGTGACGAAGGCGCTACGACTTTTCGAGCAGCGGACCGGAATCCCCTGTCATTATCAGATCACGCTGGAGAAGCGTATTCCGCCGGGGGCGGGTCTTGGGGGTGGAAGCAGTGACGCAGCGGCGGTCCTGCGGACGCTGAACAAACTGAAAGAGACGGGGCTGGCGAAGGGCGAACTTGAGGAGATGGCCGGGCAACTTGGTTCGGATGTCCCCTTCTTCCTGCGTGAGGGAGCGTGCTGGTGCCGGGGGAGAGGAGAGATCCTGGAAGAGACAACGGTGGATGAACTGGAGGTGCTTCTCCTCAAGCCGGCCTTCGGGGTGGATACGGTCGACGCCTATCAACGTTGGGCGGATACTGAAGAGCTCCCCTATGTGCGCTATGAGGCTCAGGAGATCGCCGGTCTCGGGATGCGCAACGATCTGGAGCGGTCGGGGTTCGCCAAGTTTCCCTTCCTGGCCGAGTTGAAGATGTGGTTGCTGGAGCAGTTTGAAGTCAGGGCGGCCCTGATGAGTGGATCGGGGGCCACTGTGTTCGCAGTTCTGGAGGATGTGGCAGCCGCTGATGGCCTGGCAGAGCGAGCGATGACAGAGCTGGATCCGAAACTGTGGTGGTGGGCCGGACGCACAGGGTAAGTTGCCCGGGCAGGGGGAATCACTTCGGGCTGACCAGGGAATAAATGGTGGTGCCGGCAGGGATGTTCTCAAGGTCGGCGGCGGCGGGGCGCAGGCCCTTGCCCTCGTCGTGGAGGAAGAGGATGACGGCCTCCTCACCGTGGACTTCGTGGAAGTGTTCGAGGGTGAAGATCTCGGTGAGGAGCGTCTTCTTGATGACACCGTCGTGGCAGGCGAGATTCTGGAGATTCTGGAAGGTGGGCTCCTCGCTGAAGCAGATGCGCCCCCGGCGGTGAGAGGCGACAGAGGTGGTGGGGTGGGCGTCCTTGTCGTTGGATGCAATTTGCCAGACGTTGGCCTTGCCGAAGATGTGAGCGAACTCGCGGGTGGCCAGGGAGTTGACCTCGTCGTTGGAAGTGCCGGTCACCAGCTGGGTGATGCCTGGAAACTCGAGATTCTCTTCGACGTGCTCGGAGAGAATGTTGGCGCGGATGGCGTTGAGACCCACCATGCGGGCAGCAGCGACATTCTCGTAGCGCGTATCGAGCAGCATGACCGGATGGCCGTCATTGAGGAGGGCCTTGGCGATGAGGCGGGTCCAGCCGTCCGCTCCGGCAAAGAGAACTCCGCGGGCGTTCCTGTTCGCGAGCCCCAGTCGTTGCGCGAGGGGGGAGGCGAGGAGGCCGTAGACGAGGACGGTGCCAATGATGACGAGAAAGACCACCGGGACGAGGTGTTCGGCCTGGCCTGCAATGGCAGAAGGGAGTTCTCCCTTCGCGGCCGCGTCATCGAGTTCGATGGCGAAGACCGAAGTGACGGCGGCGGCTACGATTCCGCGCGGAGCGAGGGCCGCGAGGAAGGTGCGTTCGCGATAGTTTACCGACTTTGATCCGAGGTTGGCGAGATAGACGGAGGCGGGGCGGACGATGAACAAGAGGA
>DMYM01000111.1:1067-14264 GCA_003483645.1 Verrucomicrobiales bacterium | reverse complement strand
CGCCTGCATCCCCGCCTTGAGATCACCCAGGGAGGCCTTCCTGCCGTTCACCAGGATTCTGGTGAAACTCGTGATCTTGTAGGTTTTCTTGCCCACTGTGACGCTGTCACCTCCCACTTTCCTGATGGTGGGCAACTCGGAGGCCGCTCCCTTGCGGGTCGGGGGCACGATCCTTCGTTTGTTCTTGTTGTCGCCAAAGGATGGGGCCGGAAGGAGAATGGCACCTGCCAGGATCAGCACGAAGGCACGGAAGATCTTCATTTGGATCCTTACTAGCGCCCTCCTGCCCTCCTTTCAACCTCGGATTCCAGAATCCTCCGTAGCCCCACCAGTCATAACCGACTGCAGGCAAACGCCTGAAGGTCCTGGAACGCTGGCACTACGGTCGGGCTGCCGTGATCGCACTGCGGTCTCCCCCGGTCTCAAATTGCTCCACATCTGCAAACCCCACGCCCTCCATGACCTCACGGATTTCAGCGATTCCGTAACAACGTCCCTGCGTAATGGCAACCAGGACGGTCGAATATTCCGCCACCGCACGCGGACCGCTCTTGTCCTCGTTGAGGAAGGCCTCGTGGGCCACTACCAGTCCACCACTCGGCAGGGAGTTGTATGACTTGCGTAGAAGGGTCTCTACTTCCGGCAGGTCCCAGTCGTGCAGCACGTTTGATAGCAGGTGAACATCATGACCGTCCGGATAGGCATCCCGGAACATGTCACCCTCGACCACTTCAATACGGTGACTCAGCTCTCTCTCTGAGATTGCGCTTTCCGCGATCTTTCCCACCGGGGGTTTTTCGAAAACGGTGGCTCTCAGACCCTCGTTGGCTGCCGCCAGGCAACAGGCATAAATTCCCGACCCCCCTCCGATATCGAGCAATCGAGTTCGCCCTGACAGGTCCAGTCCCCCGGCCAGTTTCTGCCCGAGAAATACACCCCGGCAATCCATCGCAGCAGTGAACATCCGGGCGAATTCCGCTGACTCCATGGCCCCGTGCCAATCTGCTTCCGCCATTTCACTCTCCCAGTTACCCGGCTTGCCCGTTCGCATCACGGTCAACACTTCCTTCACCACCGGGCGATCCTCCAGCGACGCGTAGTAGGGTCCCAGTGCCCACGGAGAATCACGGCCCAGGTGCTCCCTGCACAGTTCAGTAGCTGAAAACCGATCCCCCCCTCTCTCCACCAGACCATTCGCACAGGCCAGCGTCATAAGCACGTCTGCAGGCCTCTCATGAATCCGGCAATGCTCACAGATCTCCTCCAGATTCGCGGGGGATTCCGCCAACCAGCTGAACAGATCGAGGTGCACGATCGCACAGGCCAGGAAGTCCGCCGCATAAATTCCGTCGCGATAACGCAGGAGCGGAGTGGGATCTGACTTGGGTAGCTCAGTGAGATCAAAGGATGCCATCTCGCCGGGGACTAGAGACCAGGGTGCCACTACTTGGCAAGAACTGGCTCCACGGAGTCATCCTGCAAAGCCTGGCCTTCCCCACCGCACCCTCCTGCTGCATGACACAGGGAACCCGTCCATGTATCACCCGGCATGATCGGCAGTTCCCCCGCCTCACTCCCCGGAATCGCCAGCCGAAGCGGCCCTCCGGCGCATTACAACCGGTCCAATGACAGCCCAGAGCAGCGGGGGAAGTCCCGCGCTCAAAACAAGAGCAACCGCAGGATGCTCGTGCCCCCACTGCCCGATTGCCGCGAAGGTGAACCCCAGGGGCAGGCATCCGCAGCCCAGCGCCATGAGAAAACGGCGGAAGGGCATCTGCACCAGCCCGGCAAGACAGGCAATCACCTCGGGCATGATCGGAAGCCAGCGTGAGAGGGCCACTATCCAACCACCGGCCTTACCCCCGAAAAGCGCTTCGCCCCTGACCAGATCCTCCTTGCCCGCAATCCACTCAGCCGCTGGTCGACCCAGTTTCCAGCAGAGCCAGTAGGCCAGAATTCCGGACAACATCGATCCCGTTACCGCAAACACCCCTCCCAGCCATGGCCCATATATGTAGCCCAGTGCCGACATCACGATCGTTCCAGGGATGGGGAGGATCAGGTCCGAAAGCAGCAGTCCGATTCCACCCAACCAGGCCCAGGGTCTCCCGAGCTCCATCAGCCAGGTGTTCGTCTTCTCCAGGTCGAAACGATCAGCGAACTGGTCACCCCAGAGCACGAAAGGCACCAGCACAAGCACAGCCAGGATCAAGAAGAGCCAGAAAAGACGCACGGAGGAACGCGATTGGTCGCCACCAGCCTAGCGCTATTCCCCGAGGAAGTCACGGATTGCACTCGCGATCTCTTTCCACCCGGCGATAAACTCCCCTGCAAACGATGTCGAAGCCCAGTCCCGAACCCTTTGAGCTATCCGAACTTCCCGCTCTCGCACGCAGGGTCATCAAGGAGGCCAAGTTCCCCATGCTGGCCAGCATGGATGGCGATCAACCCCGCCTGCGCCCCATCTCCCCCGTGCGCGTGGATGGCTACACCATCTATATAGCCAACCTGCGCAGCTACCACAAGACGGGCGAGATCGAGGCCAACCCCAAGGTGGAGCTATGCTATCTCTCCCCTGATCATGACCAGCTCCGAATCACCGGAGTGGCCCATCTCCTCGGCGAAAGTGAGCAACCCCTCATCAATGAAATATGGGAAGAGAATCCCCTCCTTCGCCAGTACCTCGGCATGAGTGACAACCCCGAGTTGATCATCTACCGCATCGTGGCTCACCGCGTACGCTTCATGCGCGAATGGGCTCTCAACTATCATGATGTGCCCCTGCCCATCGACGTCGGCTAGGGAAACGGAGGCGGGAGGGAAGACTCTTATACGGGCGCCTACACCCGCCCCTGGCTCATGTCCCCGAGCGCAACCAATTTCTCCCGCCTGACCCGCAGGGCTTCCTCGATAACTCCCAGTTCTTCCTCCGTCAGGACCCAGTCCCCACCACCCGCAGTCTGCTCTATCTGTGACGGCTTGCGCACTCCCACGATGGCAGAGGTCACTTCCCGCCGACGCAGCACCCAGGCAAGCGGCAACTCTGCCATGGAACGACCCGCTCCCTCCGCAATCGGGCGAATGGCCTCCACCACTTCCAGGTTGAGGTCCAGTTGCGGCGGCGTGAACTTCGGATCACGGCTGCGGTGGTCCTTGTCCGAGAGGGCCTGTGCCCGTTCCCGGGTGAATGCTCCGGTCAGCAGTCCCTTCATCATTGGGCTGTAGCACACCACTCCCACTCCCTTTTCTCCACAGTAGGGGAGACGATCCTCCTCGATCTCCCGGTTCAGCATGCTGTAGGGGGGTTGCAGGGAAGCCACCGCGTGGATCGGCTGCAGACGCTCCATCTGGTCCACGCCGTGATTCGACACCCCGACCTCGCGAATCTTGCCCGTCTCCTTCAGTTCGGTCATGGCCGTCCAGGCTTCCTCGATGTCTTCATCGGGATCGGGCCAGTGGATCTGGTAGAGATCGATGCACTCCACGCCCAGTCGGCGCAGGCTGGCCTCGCATTCCGCCACCACGCTTTCACCTTTCAGCCGCCCCATGACGGTCCCGTCCTCCCGCATGAGGCGTCCGCACTTGGTTGCCACGAGGGGACGGTCCGATCCCGGAATCTCCCGCAGGGCCTTCCCCACCAGTTCTTCACTGGCCCCATCCCCGTAAATCGCCGCGGTATCGATCCAGTTCACCCCCAGTTCCACCCCCTTCAGGATGCCCTCGATCGCTTCCTGCTCGTCCTGGTCACCCCACCCGAAGGCCCAGTCGCCCCCTCCGATGGCCCACGTCCCGATCCCGATCGTGGTCAACTCCAGTTCGCTGTTGCCCAGACGTCGTTTCTGCATGCTGTGAAAGAACTGTCCCGGGTCCGTCCTGTCAACGATTTCACTTTTCTCTTCTCCCAGGTGCCATCTCTCAGATCCCGGCGACCTGAAATTCGATCTTGGACTATCACCGGAGAAGGGGACAAGATCGATCATGATCACCTTCTTCACCCATCCAGCCTACAATGAGCACAGGATGCACGAAGGTCATCCCGAACGGCCTGAGCGCACCCAGTCGATCCTGGCTCACCTCAGGGAAACCGGACAACTGGCTCAGTTCAATCAGCGTCAACCCGGGGCGGTAAGCGAAGAGGCCCTCAAGCGCGTCCACGAACCGCTCTATCTCAAGAAGCTCGCGACAAGTGCTCCCGCCTCCGGACTCGTCATGATCGATCCCGACACCCATCTCGCACCAGGCTCTCTTCCTGCCGCCCGCCTGGCCGCCGGTGCCCTGGAGGAGGCAGTCGATCTCGTCCTATCCGGGAAAAGCAAACGCGTCTTCTCCTGTGCCCGGCCTCCCGGCCACCACGCCGAACACGACGCCGGGATGGGCTTCTGCTTTTACAACAATGTGGCGGTGGGTGCCGCTGCCGCGCTCGCGCACGAGGGCATCGACCGGGTGGCGGTCCTCGACTTCGACGTTCATCACGGAAACGGGACCGTGGACATCTTCAAGGACAAGCCCGAGGTTCTCGTTGCCTCCAGTTTCCAGCACCCCCACTACCCCCACCGCTACTACGACCTCAAGCGCCCGAATATCGTCAACACCCCGCTGGTGGCCGGCACGGATGGCCTGGGGTTCCGCAAGGCCATCGAGCGCGACTGGCTGCCCGCCCTCGAGAAATTCAAACCCCAGCTCATCTTCATCTCCGCCGGATTCGACGCCCACACCGCCGACCCCCTCGGCGACATCCACCTCAAGGAGGCGGACTTCACCTGGGTGACCGATCTGATCGTGGCGGCCGCCCGGCAACACTGCGGGGGACGCATCATTTCCACCCTGGAGGGTGGCTACAACCTCGAGGCGCTGGCCCAGTCGGTGGCCGCCCATCTGCAGGCCCTCGCCTCCTGAGGAGACCCTCACTTCCTGGTCCGCCGGATCCTGGATCGATCGCCGCTTCCGTCCACCCGTGGTGAGGCAAGGTCGTCCCGCTCCACTCGTCCGGGTGCTCTGCCCCGCTATCCTACTCCTCTCCGTCTCCTATGGGATCGCCCTGCGGCAGCGGATCAGGCTGCACCTGCTTCAAGTACTTGAACAGGTCACTATCGGTAGACAGGACCACCGTGCTTTTTCCCCCGATGATCAACGGGTAAAGTTCCATCGTCCGGGAGAACTCATAAAACTCTGCGGCCTGTGGACTCTGGTTGTAGGCGGCGGCGTAAATCCCGGTCGCCTCGCCGTCCGCTTCCCCCTTGATCTCCTGGACCTTCCGGTAGGCCTCCGATTCAATCACATTAAGATCCTTCTCCATCTGCCCGGTGATCTTGGCCGCCTCCCCGGCACCCTCCGAGCGGAACCGCTCCGCGATCTGTTTCCGCTCTGACATCATCCGCTGATAGATCTGTCTCTCCACGCTTTGATTATAGTTCACCCGCTTGAAACGGACATCCAGCAACTCAATCCCAAACTCCTCCAACTTCACACGGCTCTCTTCTAAGATATCCGTTTCCAGAGCTGTGCGTCCACGGGAGATCTCGGGCAGGACCCCTACCACCCCGCCCAGATCGGCCTTCGCCAGCTCATCAACCTGGATCGGATCGCGATCCTTGGTCGTCCGAATCACTTCAATCAGCTCATGCTTGGCAATGGTATTCCGTGTTTCCGAACCGAGAATATCGTCCAGGCGGGACTGGGCACTGCGCTCATCCCTGAGGCGTTGAAAATACTTGAGAGGATCCGTGATCTGCCATCGCCCGAAGGTGTCGACCATGATCAGGGTCTTCTCCTTGGTAGGCATCTGGTCGCGCGGTCCATCCCATTCAAGAATCCTTTTTTCGATGACGTTGATCTTCTGGATGAAAGGCACCTTGAAATGGAGACCCGCTTCCGTGACAGGGGGACCTTTCGGGTCCCCGAACTGGGTGATGATCACCTGCTCGCGCATGTTCACCGTGTAAGCCGCACTGCTGAGCACGACAATCCCCGCCATGACCAGGATCGCGGTAAGACACCCTGAAAATACCTTCTTGTTCATCGTTGGACTCCTCCCTGGTTCAACTGCAGCAGAGGAAGGATCTGCTGCCCTGCCTCATCCATGATAATCTTCCGCTCCAGCAGCGGCATCACCTCCTGCATCGTCTCCAGATACATGCGCCGTCGCGTGACCTCCGGGGCCTCCTGGTAGGCTTTCAAGAGAGCTTCAAACCGGGTCGCGTCTCCCTCTGCCTCATTGACCCGCTTGGTGGCGTAACCCTCGGCCACACTGACCGCTCTTTCTGCCTCTCCCCTCGCCTTCGGGATTTTCTTGTTATACTCCCCGTTGGCAACATTGACGGCGGTGGCACGTTCCTGTTCCGCCCGGTTGACCTCATTGAAGGATTCTTCCACCTCCAGCGGGGGTTTGACGTTCTTGAGCTGGACCTGGTCGATACTGATACCCATTTCGTACTTGTTGACCAGACTCTGCAGTTTCCGAAAGCTTTCACTTTCAATCTCCTGACGTCCAATCGTGATAACCTCATCCACCGTCCGGTCCCCCACCACTTCACGCATCACGGACTCGGATGCATGTCGCAGGGTATCATCCGCATTACGCACGTTGAAGAGGTACTCCTTTGGTTTCCCAATACGATACTGCACCACCCATTCAACGCGTGCGGCATTCAGATCACCGGTCACCATCTTCTTCTCCTGCTCCTGGTCCGAGTCCCCCGAATACTGGTTGGGATTGGTGTTTCCCCTCGTTCCAAATCCGAATTCCTGCTTCATCTGGCGCAGGACTTCCACCTTCTCCACCCTGTCGATGAAGAACGGCAGTTTGAAATGAAGCCCTGGCTCTTCTGTTTTTTCATACTTCCCGAAGCGCAGGACAACACCGTGCTCATCCGCCTGCACCGTATAAAATGAGGTCAGTAATCCAACTGCGATGAACACGATCACAATTCCCGTCAACACAAAGCGTGCCTTGATCTCAGGGAAGTCCAGCTGAACCTTTTTCCCTCCTATATCGATCTCTAACATAACTGGGAGAATACAGCCTCAGCACCTCGCAGCCACTATAAAACTCAGAGATTTATGTGATAAGAGACGGCGACAGGTGATCAGAAAATCTCACCTCTGGAGATCGTCCCCGCCAAAAGCCCCCTTTAATCCTGTTTCCCGCCCCCTGCTTTCGACTTTCCTGCCTCCGGATCCGCTTCTCCACCCGGACCCTTCTTGCTGGCCTCTCCGGCCTGCAAGCTCCCCTGCTGTCCCGCGACACACCTCGCAAAACCCTTCATCACGACAGCAGCCGCCTCCGGTCCACAGGAGTTTGCCTCTCCGTACTGCGACTTCTTCCTGCCATAAGCAAACGGCTTCCTGGCATCCCACTGCCGCTTCGGAATGAGATAGCCCACTTCGTCATTGGCCAACCCGAAGAGCATCCACTTTCCTTCACCCAGCGTCTCTGCGATGGTTGGCTCAAGGGCGGCTTCAGGAAAGTCCGCCGCTGGATCGGCCGGTTCCTGGAATTCCCCGTAAACGAGTTCGGGGTAAAGTTCTCCCGGAATGGCTGCCAGTGAGAGCTCCCCGAGTTGCAGGCGGGCCACCTCGGTCTCGATGGTCATGAGCTGATCCGAGATCTTCGCACTCATCGCCTGCCCTTTCCGGTAAGGATCTCCCGTGGAGACAAATCCCGACCGCCGCAGCACCCTCATCGACAGTCCCAGGCGATAGAGCCGGTTGGTGACCGGGATGTAAATCAACTGCGCCTGCACCTTCATGGGCGTCAGCTCGAGTGGTTCCGCGGCCTCAATCGCCTGCGCCGCCAACCCCGCCACTTCGATGCCATGCTTCTCGGTATACTCGAAGGTCGTCGGCCCGACCGGAGGTGCCATCAGGCCACCAACTGTTCCCGTAAAGTAAGCCACCGGACACTCGTAATTCTTCTTCAACTCGCGCACTGTGGCCCACGGAAAGTCCGCGGTGATCAGCTTGTTCTTCGAACCCATCGCCTCCGGGTGTGAATTCCACTGCACGAGCAAGCCCGCCTTCTCACCGTTCTTCCTTGAGAAAACCAGCACACGCAGGACCGCGTCAAACACGGTTGGCTGACGGGAATCCTTCAACAGGTTCCTGTCCTCCGCCGTTCCATAGGACACCCTTACATCCTTCACCGTCGCCCGTGCCGTGCTCTTTACCAGCTCCCTGCACCTGCGCACCACCTCCGCCACGTAGTCGTCATTCACTCCGTAGGAAAACTGATTGCGCCCCCACATTCCAACCACATCGGGCCCCTCGTGATTGTGGGTTGAGGAAACGAGCACATAAGTGAATTCCGGGAGCTGTCTGCGGATTTCCTGAACCGCGGGAAACTGCAGACCCACCAGGTCCACCGACACCAGCGCGATCCTCGTCCTGCCCTCTTCCAGCACCACGCATCTCGCCATCAGGGGATCATGCACCCCCGCCGCCTGCCGACCCGTCCCGTAACCCGCCAGCCAGACCTTCTCCTCGCCGCCCAGCTTCGGGGTGATGTCCACCTCCCCAAAGCCCACGTCAAGAGCCTGGACCGGCCCTGCCAGAACGGACCCCAATGCCACAAACCGCAGGCTTGTTCGAACATCAACACTCATCACTCCGCCATCATCAATCACTTCGCAGGTCCCGGCCACTCCAAATGCCGGTGAAGGAACTCGTAGGTCTTCCTGCCGTTGATGGTATGCGGCCCTACGAACCACTCGATCTCCGTCCGGTCTCCAAGACCCAGTCGCGCGGCATAGAGAAAGCGTACCTTGGCGAACTCATAGGCCACCGTCTTGTCCGGCGCCACTCCGTCAAAATGTCCCCGCTCCACCATGAACGGTCGCGGACAGATGAGCGCCGCCATTTCGAAATAGTTGAAGGTGCCTCCCAGATCGAACTCGAAGATTTCGTACTCCCCCTTGTTGGCGTAGCTGTGGCGCAGTGCGAGAGGATCGGTAGCCGCATTCTTCCAGACCCACTCGTTGAAGTCGGCCGAGCAGATCGAGAGGCAATAGCGATCCACCAGGGGAGGAATCCGCATGGCGGACTTGCCCCCATAGCTCAGGCCGTAGAAACCAATCCGGTCGGCATCAACGAAGGGCAGGCCCGCCAGCCAGTCGGTGATCTGGCGATGCTGGGGGACCATCACCGAAAACAGGGTGCAGCCTACGGCATTGGCCTTGAACTGCAGGATGCGGAACAGGTCCTGGCCCAGGTAGAGGTTCTGCGGGGCAAAGGTTACAAATCCGCGCTCCGCCAGACGGGTCGCAAAGGCCTTGTAGTAATGGTGGTCCTGCTCGCCCACCGTCGACTGCGGGCGCCCCTCCAACCCGTGCTGGCACACCACCACCGGTCGCTTCTCCGAACCATCAAGCTTCATCCCCTTGGGCAAGGTCAGGATCCCGTAAGCCTTTACCTCTCCCTGCACGTCGAGCATCACTTCGTAACTGATCGTCTTCGGTCCCTCCTGAAAGATCCTCGTGTGCGGATTGGCCGCGGCCAGCTTCTGCAGACTCTCAAACTCACCGATCACCTCCTTGCTGAATTTCTCCCGGAGAGCGGCGATGCTCCCTTCGTAATTTCGCACGCTGTCCAGCTTTACACCCCTGAACAGCCCGTTGCGCACACCCTCCGAATCGATCAGGGCCCGTTGGTTGTGCCGCTCGATGGCCTGGACCTGTTGCATGTGACGCCTGCTGATCAGCTCCGGAGTCTGCAGCGGCTTGACGGGCACCCAGCCAGGCCCGGAAGTTGAGAGGTTGCCGGGAGGAACCTTCACTCCCATCTTCTCCAGGAGCCCCAGCCAGCTCTTTCGCTCGCCGGCACGCTGGGTGGCTTGAATTATCACTCCCCCGCCCCCGACGCGTGCGGCCTCCGACCGCACAGCGTCCAGTGAGGGGCTCAGCAACTTCCCCGGCTTGCCCCGCTTGCCCGCCCCGGTACGGAGACGTTGTGGAACGCCCCCGGCATCAAGCCGGAAGCCGTAATCAGGAAAATGGCCTGTTTCGATCACCAGCGCCCTCGGCAGGATCAGGCGGGCAATCCCGGCATCCGGGTGCCCCCGCAGCAATCCGAATACCGTTCGATCAGCGGGCTCATCCCAGACGCGGCCGCGAGGTCCGAAATAACCACTCACCAACGCGCCATCGAGACGTTCGTCGAGGGCCGCGGCATAAAGGGCAAGGCGTCCACCCTCCCCCCAACCGACCACCGCGACCTTCCCGCTCGTGCTCCGGCCCGACAGGCCCGGATTGCCATTTCGGAAGCAATCGACTGCGGCCAGAATCTTGTGCACTTCGTATCCCGCCAGGGTCCGGCCCAGTTCCCACGCCACCCGGTGCAACCACTCCCGCATTGGCATGGCATGGTGCTCGCTCCGCTTGATCAGGACGGGAACCAGGACCCGGCAACCGGCCAGAGCCATCTCGGCCGCATAGGGATGAGTGCGCTGGCTCTTGTTCCAGGGCTCGATGCCGCCGAGTTCTTCCGGATCCTGGTCGGCATCAGGAAGAGCGATAATGTCAACAAGCGGTTGCGCCCCATCCGGCTCAAATAACAAGCCTGTCGCCTCGGTTCCGCCGATGGTTTCCCATTGCACATTCCGGACCGTGTAGTTGCGTCCTTTTCCAATTGGCCCCCACCGTTGGCCGGTGTGCTCAAAACCGTTCTCCGTGGGATTACCATCCCGTGGCATCCCCAAAATCCGTGCCAGATCCTGCCGCGTTCCCTGTCCCCTCTCCTGCATGACTTTCGCGATCTCCGCATCGAGGAAACGATCGACCCCCTCCACCATTGCAATGGACAGGTCACCTCCGGCTTCCAGAAGCTTCGTTCCGGGCAGGGCCTTTTGCTCGATCACGGGCTTGAGCATCGGCCAGGCCGGATTTTCCTGCGCCGAAACCGTGGCGCACATGCAGATCCCGGTCATCAACAATCGTCTCATCCAGGCACGCTAGAATGACGATCCCGGGATTGGGAGAGGATTCTACGCGGACGAATAACGGGAAACTTAATCCATAGAGCAGGGCTCCCTCATGCCCACAACCCGCCACACCTCCCCCAGCGCTCACTTCCCACTCAGGAAGGCAGCCCACCGGGTCTCCGCAAAGCACGGTGTCAGGCACAGCGCACCCGGAGGGCCCTTGCCCACCGGCGCAATGGTGAGAGAAGTCTGCGCATGAGAAGGCGTAAAGCGGGCCAGTTCCAGGGCCACCCGGCCCATGGTGTAACGCGGATTAATCTCCACCACCGGTTTCCACCGCACCGCCCCTTCGCGGTCCTGGTAGAGGAAGGCATCCAGGCCCACTGGTCCGGTGTAGTGATGCTTCCCCAACAGGGACGCCAGGCCCGGCTCCAGGACATCCTCCAGGAAATCGATGAGATGTCCGCGCCGGGAGGCCCCTTCGAAGAGGAGAGGCCGCACCTCCTCCTCCAGAAAATCGGTGAAGCGATCCGCTACGGTGGCACGCCGAAACTGTCCCCGGTCCGTGTTTTCCACCACCACCAGTCCTCTCCTCCTCAATTCACCGTCGGCCATATCGTAGTGCACCGAAAAGTCGACGAGACGCTGCAGCCACGGTTCGATGACCAGTTCCCCCTGCCTGTCGATCATGTCCCCGATGCGCGCCTGCAACCCGGCCGGGACTCCCTCCGCGACCCTGCAGATCACCCGGTCCCGTCCTGCCGTGCTGAACGGGGCCTTCACCACACACTCAGGAAATGATGAGGACTCCATCCAGGTCTCTACTGCACCCGTCGAGCAGACCGTTTCTCCGACACACTCGGGGGGGCAGAGCATCGGGTTGGAGGCACTTTCCAGCAGGCTCCGCAGAAACCCTGCATGCAGCGCCTTGGAAAACAACTCCCGCCGCGCCTGGGGACAATCCCTCCCCAGTTTGTCGATCATGGGCTGGGCATCCGGAGTCCGCGCCCAGGGACGCAGCTCGTGCAGCTTGCGCTCCCCGATCTCGGGAACGCGGTCGGCAGAGACAATCTCCGGCAGCTCAATCCCGGCATCCAGCAACTGGGTGAGAAAAGCGGTGGGGGGCATCTCGGGCACGATCACGACATCTTCGTGACGGGCCAGGTAGGCCGGCAGCAGTGCCAGGTCGCACTCCATCTGCCGGGCTGCCCGGGTGGACGCAGCCCCTGACGAAACCAGGCTCTCCTCCGCCCCGGGGTTGAACCAGAAGACATTCGGCGTTCGCCCTTTCGATTGCGCATAGACCCGCAACTCCCGGATGAACTCCTCGTCGAGTCCAGCCCCCCGGCGGCCCTCCTCGTTGAACGAGAATGCTCCCTTGGCCCGTGCAGCCGAGAGAGGCAGGTGCAGGCCGGTCACGAACCTCCGCCAGTCCGAACCTTCCCTCTTCCACCTGCGGAACCATTTCAACCCGTAACTCACGTGTCCGATCTCGTCGCGATAGATCCGCTCCAGGATCGCTGCAGTCTCCAGATCTCCCGCCTCGGCAAATACTTCGGCGTAGCCCCGTGCATAATCGAGATTGGCCTGTTCAAAAGTCAGCGAAAGCCGGGTGACGTAGTCGAGCGGAGTAGTCATGGTGGAGACTGTATTCCAGAAGAACCCGTTGACCGGAAGGTCTCCGAACTCCACTCCGCAGTCGGCCATCCGCTTCAGGTAGAGCTTGGTGTGCATCTGTTCCTCCTTCATGGTCTGCAGCACCCCGGCCCGGAACTCAGCCGGCGCCTCGGGAAACTTCAGCAGAACCAGGGCCATCAGTTCGGTCGCCAGCAATTCGTGATTGGCAAAGAAATGCAGCAACCTTCCTCGCTGCTCCTCGTCCTCAAGTCCCACCGTTCCGGGAAACTCGGCCCGGACGCCATCACGCCGCAACCTCAGTTCCTCCGGCCGGACCGGCGCTTCCGGAGTAGTGATCGGGCCTCCTCGATCGTCATCACTCACCCCCGGGGGTGGCGGGGCGAGCTTCTCCTCCAGGGTAGTCCCGAAGAGAATGCGTTCCGCGATCTCCCGCACCTTCATGATGCCTCAACCTGCGAAGGAAGCAGGCACTTATCAAGACTTCGTGACGGAGGTGCGACGAGGAAGCCTGCCCCTTCAGGAATCCCCCGGGCTACGGCAACCACGGCATCGGAATCGACACCCTCTACTACTCACTGAACACCACCTCACCCCACCGCGCCGGCAGGTGCATGTTGACCGCACCCTGGGGACTCCACACCCAGTTG
>DMYM01000111.1:581-760 GCA_003483645.1 Verrucomicrobiales bacterium | reverse complement strand
CCCTGGGGACTCCACACCCAGTTGTCCTCCGGGTGCTCCTGCTCTTCCGGATTGAGGCTCTCGGCAAGCGGCGTGCCATGCGGCGGAATGCGCACGTAGCGGCCCTCCACCACCTCGTGCCGCCACTGCACGCGCGAAAAATTCACCTTCCAGATGTCTCCCACTTGCGGCGGGGTGGC
>DMYM01000111.1:0-267 GCA_003483645.1 Verrucomicrobiales bacterium | reverse complement strand
CCCACTTGCGGCGGGGTGGCGCCTTCCCTGTTGAACTGCGCCAGGCCAGCCCAGGGAAAGGCCACTTCCATCGACCAGCCCTCGTCCTCGTCACCGGGATCATTCAGCGTGCCCCGGACCTGCACCGCACTCTGCAGGCCAGGAAGATTGCACCCCAGGATCGGAACTCCTCCCTCCCCGTAGGGTCTGGGCAGGCTCAGTTCCCAGATGCTTCCCAGTGCATTGATCTCGAATTCGTAGTAATCGAGCCCGTCGCCGTCCGGATCG
>DMYM01000472.1:843-7324 GCA_003483645.1 Verrucomicrobiales bacterium | reverse complement strand
GCGCTGCGGATTTTCCATGACGTCGAGCACGCTGGACAACCGCTCGTCCGCCCTGATCGTCACCGGGGTGGTGGTCATCATGGCCTCGGCCCGGGCTTCGTAGCGCTTCTCCATGACCGCCCGTCGCACATCCCCGTCCGTGATCACACCCAGGATCCTGTCTTCGGCGTCGAGGACACAAACCAGGCCCAGGGGAAACCTGGTGAGGGCCGTCACGATCTCATCCAGGCTCGCCCTTTCCCCAAGGACGGCCACGTCAGGACGGGGTTGCATGACGTCCCCGGCGCTCAGGAGGAGGCGGCGGCCGAGGACCCCCCCGGGATGGAGAACCGCGAATTCCTCCTCTCCGAAACCGCGCTCCGCCTGCAGGGTGGCGGCCAGAGTGTCCCCCGCCACCAGCGCGAGGGCCGTGCTGCACATGGGCGCAAGGTTGAGGGGATCACCCTCTTCCCCGATCTCGATCGGAATAACAAGGTCAAGGTGGCGGGCCAGGGAGCTGTCCGGCTTGCCCAGCAAGCCAATGGTCTGCACTCCAATCGTCCGCAGGCTGGGTAACATGCGCAGTAGTTCCTCCGTCTCCCCGCTGTTTGAAACAAGGAGAACCACATCTCCCCCGCACACCACGCCCATGTCCCCGTGCAGGGCCTCCGCCGCATTGAGAAAAACCGCAGGGGTCCCGGTGGAGGCGAGGGTGGCCGCGGTCTTGTGTCCGATGATGCCCGATTTACCCACTCCGGTGACGACAACCTTGCCCTCACTCTGGAGGATGAGGTCGGCCGCCTGGCGCACCCTTTCCCCCGCTGCACCCCGAAAGCGCTCAAGGGCATCTGCCACCGCATTGATCAGCTTGTGAAACGGCTCGTTCTTCATGGGATCAGTCTGCTTTTCAGGTCTTCATTCCGAACCTTCCCGCACCCTGGCTAGGCCTTCACCACCTGGCCGTGGCGTGGTGTCAGGCCGGCCCGGGCAATGGCGTTGCGGGTGTCGACCACGAGGTCTGCAGATTCAAGGAGACCGGCCAGATCAAAGACCCGGTGATTGGTGGCAATCAGGACGCAGTCGAAACCCGCGATGATTTCCGGCGTCCACTCCACCGACCTCGCACCCGTCCAGCGAGCATGCTCACGGGTCGGGATGATTTCCGGGATGTGCGGGTCGTAGTAGGCAACCTCCGCCCCCAGATCGGCCAATTCGTCCATCAAGGCAAAGGTCGGTGATTCCCGCATGTCGTCAACGTTCTCCTTGTATGCCAGGCCCATGAGGAGGATGCGGCTGCCCTTCACCGACTTGGAACGCTGATTGAGGGCCTCCATCGTGCGCTGCACCACCCAGTGCGGCATACTGCGATTGATCTCACCGGCCAATTCGATGAAGCGGGTGTGCACGCCATACTCCCGCGCCTTCCAGGTCAGGTAATAGGGATCGATGGGGATGCAGTGCCCGCCCAGACCTGGTCCGGGGTAGAACGGCTTGAACCCGAAAGGCTTGGTCGCAGCCGCCTCAATCACTTCCCAGATGTCAATGCCCATCCTGTCCGCCGCGATTTTCAATTCATTCACCAGCCCGATGTTCACCGCCCGGTAAATGTTCTCCAGCAGCTTGGTGAACTCGGCCACCTGGGTGGAACGCACCAGGACCACCTCCGAAATCACCGCTTGATAGAGGGCCTGCCCCACCCGGGCACAGTCCTCGGTGATTCCCCCGACCACCTTGGGAATCATGGGAGCCGAGAAATCGGGATTGGCGGGATCCTCCCGTTCCGGGGAATAGACCAGGAAGATGTCCGTGCCGACTGCCAGTCCCCGGTCCTCGATGAGAGGGCGCAGTTCCTCGTCCGTGGTCCCGGGATAGGTTGTGCTTTCCAGGCTCACCACCTGCCCGGGTCGCAAATGCGGCACGAGACTCTCCATGGTGCTGATGACAAAGCTGAGGTCGGGCTCCAAATGTTCGTCAAGGGGCGTGGGCACGCACATGATGAGCGCGTCCGCGCGACTGGCCTCCGAGAAATCCGTGGTGACTTCCAGCTTCCCGTTCTCGACGGCCTCCGCAATGGGCCCGCTCGGAATGTGCTCGATGTAACTCTCCCCTGCCCGGAGGAAATCGATCTTCTTCTGGTCGATGTCGATTCCCATCACCTGGAAGCCCCGGCTCACGAAGCCGAGGATCAGGGGGAGACCGACGTAACCCAGGCCCACCACCCCGATCAGGGCTGAGCCATTCTCTATCTTCTCCAGGGTCTGGTCTGCCAGTTTCATATCTTCTTTGACTACAGGATCATCCCGGCTCCCACCGTCTCGTTGGTGCCGGGATCAATCAGGATGAATGATCCGGTCTGCCGGTTACGACGATACGCATCGTGCAGGAGAGGGACCGCCGTGCGCAGCCTGATCCGCCCGATCTCGTTCAATTGGAAAGACTCCACCTCTTCGATCTTATGGAGCGTGTCGATATCGACCTGATAACGGATCTCCTCCACCACCGCCTTGGTCTCCCGGGTGGTATGCCGCAGGACATATTTACCACGCGGACGCATTGGCGTCTGCGAAAACCAGCAGATCATGGCGTCGATATCCTGATCGATCCTGGGCTGGTTGTTGGGCTTGGCGATCATGTCCCCGCGCGAGAGATCGATTTCATCTTCCAGCGTGAGGCAGACCGACTGGGGTGAATACGCCTCGCTCTTCTCCCCGTCCGCGGCATGAATCCCCTTCACCCGGGTGGTGAAGCCTGAGGGCAGGACCGCCACTTCATCCCCCGGCTTGAAGACGCCCCCGGCTACCCGCCCCGCATACCCCCGGAAGTCGTGCCACTGGTCACTCTGCGGCCGGATCACCCACTGGATCGGAAAGCGCGGATCCACATGGTTCTCCTCCCCGCCGATGTACACGTTTTCGAGATGGTAGAGTAAAGACGACCCCTCATACCAGGGCGTCCTCTCCGAACGCTCCACCACGTTGTCCCCCTCCAGGGCCGAGATCGGGATGGCCTGGATCCCGATGATGCCCTCAAGGCGGGAGGCAAAGGATTCATACTCCCGCACGATGTTCTCGTAGACCTCCTGCGAGTAGTCCACCAGGTCCATCTTGTTGACCGCCACCACCACGTGCTGGATACGCAGCAGGTTGGCGATGAAGGAATGACGCTTGGTCTGCTCGATCACGCCCTTGCGCGCATCGATAAGGATGATGGCCAGGTTGGCGGTGGAAGCACCAGTCACCATGTTGCGGGTGTACTGGATATGCCCCGGGGTATCCGCGATGATGAACTTGCGCTTCGGAGTCGCGAAATAGCGGTAGGCCACGTCAATCGTGATTCCCTGCTCACGCTCCGCCCGCAAACCGTCGGTCAGCAAAGCCAGATTGACATGCTCGTCGCCCCGCTTCCGTGAGCTTTCCTCGATCGCCTCAAGCTGATCCTCGAAAATCGACTTTGAATCGTAGAGAAGCCGTCCAATCAGGGTCGATTTCCCATCGTCAACCGAGCCGGCGGTGGTGAATCTGAGCAGGTCCATTTCGTAAGTGTTGAGTTGCAGGCATTCGTTCCGCCCCCGACTGCATCCATGTCCAAACCATGAACTTCGGGCTGCGGTTGAAATCGCCCCGTTAAAAGTATCCTTCCTTCTTCCTGTCCTCCATCGCCGTTTCCGAGCGCTTGTCGTCAGCCCGGTTGCCGCGCTCGGTCTGCCGGGCGGCAGCAACCTCCTCGATGATCTTGTCCATGGTGTCGGCACCAGATTCCACCGCGCCGGTGATGGTGGCATCCCC
Organism: Verrucomicrobiales bacterium; assembly: GCA_003483645.1. Taxonomy (GTDB): domain Bacteria; phylum Verrucomicrobiota; class Verrucomicrobiia; order Verrucomicrobiales; family Akkermansiaceae; genus Roseibacillus_B. The sequence goes on along the minus strand of DMYM01000472.1, from coordinate 3,560 downwards.
CATCGTCCGGAAGCGGATCTCCTTCTTCTCGACGGTCTCACCTTCACGCGGCTCTACGAACTCCGATACCGCCAGGATGGTGCCGTTCCGGGTGACCGTTTCTCGTTCGTGGGCATAGTAGAGGCTGGGCAGCTCGATGTCTTCCTGCTGCATGTACATCCACACGTCCATCTCAGTAAAGTTGGAGAGCGGGAAAATGCGGAAATGCTCGCCCTCATGCTTCCTCCCGTTGAAGACATTCCAGAGTTCAGGTCTTTGGTTCTTGGGATCCCACTGCCCGAAATCATCCCGGTGCGAAAAGAAGCGCTCCTTGGCCCGGGCCTTCTCCTCGTCACGCCGGCCACCTCCCAGCGCCGCATCGAAGCCGTGCTCCCTGATGGTGTCCAGCAGGGTGGTGATCTGCAGGCTGTTCCGCGAGGCATTGGTTCCCTTCTCCTCCTGCACGCGCCCTTCATCGATGGCCTTCTGGACCGATCCCACAACCAGACGCGCCCCCAGCTTTTTTGCAAAGGCATCGCGGTAGTCGATGGTTTCCCTGAAGTTGTGGCCGGTGTCAATGTGCACCAGCGGAAAGGGAAGGCGGGCCGGCCAGAAGGCCTTGCAGGCCAGGTGAGTCATCACGATGGAATCCTTCCCGCCCGAGAAGAGCAGGGCCGGATTCTCGAATTGGGCCGCCGTTTCCCGCAGCAGAAAGATGGCTTCGGCTTCGAGTTGCTCGAGGTGACTGAGGTGGTAGTCAGGCATATCGCTCTTTGGTAAAAGGGATCGGACCGTTCAACTCCCTGAACGCCCGGAGAGATGGTCGAGGAGGATCCGGGCGCACTCCTCCGCGCCGTGGGTATCGGTATCGAGCACCAGTTCGGCCTCGTCTCCCGGTTCTTCAAATCCGCTGTCCCTGCCCGTGAACTGCTCGATCTGTCCGGCCTCCGCCCTGGCGTAGAGCCCCTTCGGATCACGTTCGGCACAGGTCGCATACTCTGCCTTCACGAAGACTTCCAGGAAGTCCTCTCCGATGATCCCCCGGGCCAGGGCCCGCAGGTCCCGGCGTGGCGTGATGACCGAAACGAAGGTGATGATTCCCTGCTCCGCAAAGAGCCTGGCCACCTCCGCATTGCGCCGGATGTTCTCCGCACGGTCGTCATCCGAGAATCCCAGGTTACGGTTGAGCCCGGAGCGCAGGTTGTCGCCGTCCAGGATGGTTGTGAAACGTCCCTCCTGGGACAACGCACGCTCCGCGAGGTTCGCGATGGTCGACTTCCCGGATCCGGAAAGGCCGTAGAGCCAGAGCACCACACCCTGCTGGGCCAGAAGCCGTTCCTTGTCCTCCCGTCCCAGGAAACGATGAAATTCGGTGTGTATGTTGGTTACGGCCATGAGGTCGGCGGACATGCGTCATGGGCGACTGACTGCCTCGCGGATCGTCCCGTGGGGCACGACCTGCCACAGCCGTTCGTGAAGATAGTAGACGAGGAACTTGGCGAAAAACTCGATCCCCCCGATGGCGAGGGCAGGCCTGATATCACGGTAGACCAGCCAGGCAATCAGGATGGTGGTAATGGTCGCGATCACCCGCCAGCTCACCGCCTTCAGCAGGCTCCGCGCGTTGGACTCCTTCTGCATCTCACCCTCCATCGTTATTTCTCCAGAGGATACTTCTTGAGATCCATCAACTGGGGGAGGATCGCGAAGATGAATCCCGCATTGTTGATCGAGTAGCGGCGCCAGAGGCGACGGGGTTCCTGACAAAGGCGGAAGAGCCATTCGAGGCCCCTGCGCTGCATCCAGCGTGGTGCCTGGTTCACCCTGCCGGTGTGAAAGTCAAAAGCCGCCCCCACGCCGATCATCATCAGGCCATGGCCCCACCCGGCACAGAGATCCGGGTGACGGGCCAGGAAGCCGTGCATGAAACGTTCCTGCTTGGGAGTACTCAGGCCTACCCAGAAGAAGTGGGGTCGCGTTTCCTGCAGCTGTTCCACGAGATCCCGTTCCTCCCGGTCTGTCAACTCCCGGAACGGAGGGCACTCGACCCCGACCACCCGGGTGCCCGGAAACCGCTTCTGCATGCGTTCACTCAGTTCAGCGGCTACTCCCTGATTTCCTCCCCAGAAGAAATGCCTGCGGCCACTTCCGGCGCTGGCGAGCACCACTTCAATCATCAGATCGGGGCCGTAGACGCGGCCCACGGAATCATGTCCGTTCCAATGGGCCATCCAGACCATCGGCATCCCGTCCGGGGTTGAAAGGTAGGAACGATTGTGGATGCGCTTGAGTTCCACGTCGCGCTGCGACTCCATCACTCCGTGCACTCCTGTCACCGTGACGTAGCCGCTGAATCCCTCCCGGTCCGCACCCTCAAGCACCTCCTTTACTGCACGCGGCATGTCCAGGGTGCTGATCCCCACCCCGAGCACATTGATCCGCTCTATTTCCCTGGATGTTTCCTTGCTCATGCCGACTCGTTGCCGTCGAACCTCAGTCAACCACTACCTCACCACGCTTGCGGCGTTCGTATTGTTCCTTGATCCAGTGATAGGTCTTCTCCAGCCCGGTGGCCAGATTGACCTCTGGTTCCCAGCCGAGGGTTTCCTGGATGAGGGTGTTATCCGAGTTGCGCCCACGAACCCCCTGCGGCTTGCTCAGGTCGTAGTTCCGGTTGAGTTTGATCCCGGCAATCCCCTCGATGATCTCAAGCAGGCCGTTGATGCTCACCAGTTCGG
>DMYM01000472.1:0-448 GCA_003483645.1 Verrucomicrobiales bacterium | reverse complement strand
GATGTACATGAAGGATCTCGTCTGCTCGCCATCACCCCAGATCTCTATCTCGTGATTCCCCGTGTCGGCCGCCTCGATGACCTTGCGGCAGAGAGCAGCGGGCGCCTTCTCGCGCCCTCCGACCCAGGTCCCGAAGGGGCCGTAGACGTTGTGAAAGCGGAAGACCCGCACGTTGAGGCCAAAGTCCTCGTGAAAATTCCGGCACATGCGCTCCGAGAAGAGTTTCTCCCACCCATACCCATCTTCCGGTTGCGCGGGATAGGCGTCCGACTCCTTGAGGGCCATCACGTCGGCGTCGTCCTGCCGGTAGTCCGGGTAAACGCAGGCACTACTCGCGTAAAAGAAGCCCTTCACGCCCAGGTCGCGGGCCCCCATCAGAAGATGGGTATTGATCAGCACGCTGATCATGCAGAGGGCGCGGTTGAACTCGATAAAACCCATCCCTCCC
>DMYM01000502.1:8073-8789 GCA_003483645.1 Verrucomicrobiales bacterium | reverse complement strand
TCTACAGGATGCCTTTGCGCTATCTAGAGGCACAGCCGCCTGAAGATTTCGTCGAGAGGCATTTGCATTCCGATATAGAAATCGCCGAATTCGCCGTAGCGTACGGAGACAGGATCAAAGCGCATCTCGTAAACGATGTCCTTGATGTCGCAGGTATCCTTGGCCAGCAGGGTGACGCCCCACTCGGCATCATCAAGACCGGTGGACCCGGTAATCAGTTGCAGGATGCGCCCGGAGTACTTTCGGCCAGTAGTAGCGTGCCCCTTCATGAGGTTCCGCCGCTCTTCATATCCAAGGGCATACCAGTTGTCCTCGCCTTGCCGGCGTTTGGACATGGGGTAGAAACATATGGTGGGCCAGTCCGGAAGGACGGGGTGGAGCCGGTGCTCCAGATAGTGGCTCATGCGCTCGTCGAATTCGGCAAGTTTGGTTTCAAACTCCGCCGAGCCTTCTTCAAGATCCTCTTCGGACTTCAGGGTCTCTTCGGCGTACTGTTCCTTGGTTGTGGTGTACTCGGAGCGCTCGGTCTGCGAGAGGTAGGAATAGACTGGAGTAAGGACGTCGATCCCGAGCGAAAGGGTCAGCCGCTTTTCGAAGGTGTTGGCGACCTGCAGGTCCGGGGTGAGCAACATGAATCCCAGGTCGGCCTTGGGGGTGGCTACCGTGAAGGTCAGGAGCTGGGTATCGGGCGTGGTGCGAATCTCCTGAACGAGTTC
>DMYM01000502.1:0-7674 GCA_003483645.1 Verrucomicrobiales bacterium | reverse complement strand
TCAATGTGGTAGAAGAGGTGCATGACGTGCCAGCCTTCGCGGGGCACGAGCGGGGATGCTGGTTCGGACATATTCGGGGCTGTTACCGACGCCTTGGTGATACGCGCATGCGCATGATTTCCTTGAAGTCAGATCCTCCAGGCTGCAATCCGGATCCTTCCACGACGATCAGATGCCAGAAATGAATCTTCTCAGTCAGGTATTCATTATAGTCGCCGAGATCTTCAAAGCCCCCGGTGGCGTGAATGCCCGCTTTTTTTTCCCCGGTCTCATGGAAATTCCCGCCCGAGAATGTCAGGGTAACCGAATCTCCTACGAGATCTCCTTCCGGGTTTTCGAAGAAGAAGCGTAGCGATCCCTCTTCCGAGGACTTAAGCATGACTTCGGCAGCCGGGATGAACTTGGTATTGAGCTGCACGCTGGTGTCCTTCTCGCGGTCGATTTCGCGCCAGTAGGTCTCGATTTTCTTGATTACGACGTTATCGCCCTTGACGGGGAAATCGACATCGTCTGTCAAGCTGGTGTTGATATCGTTGAAGAAGAGCCTGAGAGCGATGCTAATGACTCCCACAAGGGCCAGTCCCAGGGCGCTGAGCCAGAGGAAATCGGTGCGGGAGTATTTTGGGAGAATAGAGGGTGCCTTCTCTTCTGGGACCGATTCCAGGAGTTCATCCCCCCGCCGACGGCGCTCCTCAACGGAGTCCTGCGGAATTCCCGAATCTGGCTCCACAGGTATGGGATCGCCCGTTTCGGCCACGAATTGGTCCTCTCCCGGGCCCAGATCACCCATTTCGGGGTCAGGTTGAGGGTGGTCGGTTTTATCCTTGTCTGGGCTGGGTTCCATCCGGGAGAGGGCAAACCTCTAACCGTTTGTTCCGGACTTGGCCAGCGTCGAATCGGGGTTCTCAAAATGGAAGGGAAAAGGATTGCATCTCCTTGCCTGCTGAGCCAAGCAGTGCCTGAATGCTTGGCAGAATCCGTTTAATCCAATGGCAGATCGCGAAGACAAGGTTCCGGAAAACATAGACGGCAAGTTTTACGTCGACACTCAGTGCATTGATTGCGATCTTTGTCGCGAAACGGCACCGGAGAATTTCAAGCGTGAAGAAGACGAGGGATACTCCTACGTCTATAAACAGCCCGATAACCAGGAAGAGGAGGACCAGTGCCGGGAGGCTATGGAGGGTTGTCCAGTGGAGGCCATCGGAGACGGCGAGGGCGGCTAAGGAGAGGTGTCCGCCGTCGCGGGCTCGCGCGAGGAGACGCCATTCGTGCCCAGGTGCTCCGGGAGTTTCGTGGGGCGGGGGAGCCCCTTGACCTTGAGCGAAACATGAGCACGCCAGCGGATTTGCTCGACGGGATCCTGAAGAGTCTCCGGCTCACGGAGGGGATCGAGGAGAGCCGTCTGCGAAATGCCTGGCTTGAGGTAGCCGGTGAATTTGTGGCAAGGCAGACCGAACCGGTCTCGCTTCACCAGGGAGTCCTCACCCTTCGTGTCCTGCAGCCGTCGATGCGTTTTCACCTGGAACAAACCCGGAGCCAGCTCCTTCGGCGGTTGAAAGAGCGGCTCGGCTCTAAGATGGTTCGCGATGTGCGATTGGTTGTTGGCTGACTGCGAAATTGGATATTCAAACGACAGATATTCCGATGACGGAAGCAGGTGGCCCGGAACTTTGGCAGTGGCAGCCTGAATTCCGAATGGCATTCCCAATTCTGTGAAAGACATGTTCCGAGCCCTTATTCTCGACTGGTCCGGCACTCTGGTGGATGACTCCGCGCCCACCCTGGCGGCCACTAATGCAGTTCTCGCGCAATATGACAGGCAGCCAATGACCTGGGAGCAGTTCCGGGAGAGCTTCCGGTTACCTTATTCGGAGTGGTACGCGGAACATGTTCCCGGCATTTCCCTCGAGGAACTGGAAGAGCACTTTCGCGTGGCCTTCGATTCATCGGAGCACCCGGTCATCCCCCTGGCGGGCACGGCTGAGTTCCTCCAATGGTGCAGTGAAAATTGCATCCGCCTCTTTGTGCTCACCAGCATGAATACGGATAATTTCAGCCAGCAACTGCGGGAATTCGGATTTGATAGCCACTTTGAACAGACCTACTCCGGCGTGATAGACAAACGCACCGTGATCGGGAAGATCATTACCAAGCATGGACTGGATCCGGCAAAGACCGCATACGTGGGGGACATGGCGCACGATATCGAGACCGCCCATGACGGTGGAGTTACGTCGATAGGAGTGCTGAGCGGATACGATCCTGCTCCGCAGCTGGCGGCGGCCGGTCCCCAATTCCTGTTCTCCTGCATCAAGTCGGTGCACGCCCTGCTTCAGGGAAGTTTCCCGGAGGCGCAATGGACCTGCGGGGAGTCGATCGTCATCCGGCGCCTGGCGGTGAGTTGCTTCATCGGAGTTCCCGAGGAAGAGCGGGCGGAAAGGCAGACTCTTTACCTGACCGCTGAGATGGTTCCAGAGCGGAATTTCGCCAGTCTCTGCGATCGCCTGGAGCTCACCGTGGACTATGACAAGGTCGCCCGCCGTATTGGGGAATTGGCCGGGGAGCGCCCAAGGAAGCTCATCGAGACCCTGGCGGACGAGGTTGCCCGGATGATTCTGAAGGAGTTTTCCGCCCGGGAGGTCTCGGTTGAAATTGAGAAGGACATCCTTCCTGAGACGGAGGCGGTTCTTGTCCGAACGCGACGGATGCGTAAGCCATTGGGAGGCTGACAGCGGGCTGCCAAAAGTGCCCTCCTGAGGGGTTCTTGCCCTTTGACACTGCATGCAGGTGCTTTAGGCTGCAGCGCAGTCCTTCCCTCTCTGCCACATGGCTGTAAAAGCGAATGATCCCGATCAAGAACTCGTCCGGCGTGCTCAGGAAGGGGATACCCAGGCCTTCGATGACCTGGTCATCAAATACAGCCGCAAGCTCTACGGTCTGGTCTATAACATGACCTCCAACAAGGAGGACACTCACGACCTCCTGCAGGAGATCTTCGCCAAGGCTTACCGCTCCCTGCGGCATTTCCGCGGAAAGTCTACCTTCTATACCTGGATCTATTCCATTGCGACCAACATGACCCTCAACTTCCTCAAGAAGCGGGGACGGAGGAGGGGGCTCAGCCTGGATGACGTGGACAGCGGCATTCAGAACGACACCTCCTTTGTGGACCAGGGCCACCGTGCCAATCCTCGTCGTCAGAGCAACATCCACGAACTTCAAAAAAGATTGAACGAAGCGCTCCAGGCTCTGTCTGAAGACCACAGAGCAGTTGTCACCATGTTTGACATTCAGGGAATGCCGCACGCTGAGATCAGTAAGATCCTTGGAGTATCCGAAGGCACAGTAAGATCCCGTCTTTACTATGCCCATAAGCAACTGCAGGGGCACTTGGAGGACTTCTGGAAACGATGAGTTTTTTATGACTTTGCGGAACTCCACAAAGAATTCAGGACTCATTTACTAGTTACCCATAATCTGTGAGCAAGGAATTTCAAGAGCTTCAAGAACTCCTTGAGGAGCGCGGACAGGGTGTTCCGGCGGACGAGTATTTTGAAGGATTTCTGTCGGACTTCCATCGTCGGCAGCGTCAGGATTTGATGAAGCGTTCCGCGCGCAGCCTGCTCCTGGAGCGGATGGGAGTCTGGTTGCGGGAGATGGGGGGATCGAAGTGGGCCTATGGCGCGGGCGCGGCTTACGTGTTGGTAATCGTGGGCTTGTTTGCCTGGCCCAGGGGCAACGCCAGCAAGGAAGGGATAGAACCAGTCTCGCTGGAGGTGCCGGAACAGAAGGTTCTCCACTTCGAAGCGGAACGCTCCGGGAAGAAGGAAAACGAACCGCCCAAGGCGACCGAATTCTAGGTTGCCATCTTCTAGAGGAGTGATGACTTTGTTCTTCCCACTCCGGATTATCAACGGAGTTCTCCATCGAATGAGAGCGGTTGTATTTCCGGCAGCTTTTGTTTGCGCGACAGGAGCGCTCGTGGCCCAGAGGGGAGTGACTTTTACGGCGTTGGAGGGAGAGAACGAACCGGTTCAGTCCAGCAGCGTTTCCCTCGGTGGAGGACGGTTGGCAACCATCGCCGTGGTGGGGAGCAATCCACAAGAGGCTGCCCTGGAGTCGGGCCGGGCACTCAAGTTCGTCGGGCACGATCCTGTTACCCGGTTGACCGTGCTGGCCGGACCAGAGGACGACAGCGAGCCAGCTTCTCTCGGTAGTGCGCTCGGGTTGCTGCCCGGAGCCGCAGTGTATCTTCCCGGTCAGAAGCGGGCCAGCCGGGTGGTGCGCTGGGAGAACACCTTCCAGGGGAAGGTGTTGCCGGTGGCCCTCATTCGCATTCACCATCCCCTTCAGGACGCCCCTTTGCCGGGGACTCCACTGATCAATGCCGAGGGGGAGGTGGTAGCTCTCTGCCATGAGGCGGCTCCCGGGTCCGGCAATGGAACCTATGCCTTGCCGGTGGAGGCAGTGGAGCGAATAGAGTTCGATCTCAAGAACTTCGGACGTGTCTCGCCCTGTTGGATCGGAGTCACCGTCAATGCGGTCAATCCGGTTCTGGCCGTCGAGATGGTGCGCCCGGACTCACCCGGCGCAGTGGCTGGTCTGAAGCGAGGCGACATTCTGCTCTCGGTTGGGCGGCGGCGGGTGAGTGACTACGCCGAGGCCCGGAATGCCTTCTACTACCTGATGGCAGGCCGGACTACCAATCTGACTCTCCTGCGAGGAACCAGGCGTCTCGACCTGAAGGTTGTTCCCGAAGTGCACCCCCTCTACCGGATGGAGCAGGACCGGGGGCGAGGCAACCAGGGGTCTTGATCCGGGATCGGCCCGCCTGCTCCCCTACCTCTCTACGGTTTCATAGTCGCCTCCCAGGGCGAGGTGGAGATTGAGGCGGTTCTGCAGTCGCTGGTTACGCAACCGGATCAGGGTGCCGCGGGCATTTACGGCCCGGCGCTGAGATTCGAGAATTTCGAGGACACTGGACCCTTCGATGCCGAGACCGAGATCACGTTCCGCGGCGGCCTGGGCCTTGCTGGCCTGATCGACCTCGACGAGGAGAAACCTTTCTTGCTCCCGGAGAGAGTGATCGATCTGCAGTGCAGATTCAACTTCTCGGAACGCCTGGAGCACGCTCTGCGCATAATCGTGTATGGCGGACTTGTTGCGGTCGAGGGCGGCTCGTGCCTGGGCGCTGGGGGCGCCTCCCCGGTAGACGGTTTGGGTCAGAGATGATGCTATTGACCAGGTGAGATAAGCGGGATCGAGAGCCAGTCGAAGCTGCTCAGACCTGGTGCCTCCTGACCCGGTGAGAGGGAAGGAGGGGAGGAGGGCCTTGCGGGCAGCATCGGTACGCCGGGCCGATGCGTGGATTCGGGCGCGTCCTGCCGTGAGGTCCGGTCGACGGGCCAGTAATTCCGAGGGAAGACCGGCGGGAACCTGCCGTTTGAGATTCGGCAGGTCGGAGGTCGCCTTCAGTTCTCCCGACGGATAGCGTCCCAGAAGGAGTTGCAGTGCCCGTGCGGCTTCGTCGCGTCGCAGGACCTGACTGCGCAGGTTGCGTTCGGCGCTTGCCACGTTGTTGCGACCAAACTGGACATCCACGGCTCGCAGAAGAGCCTCGCGATGGCGTCGGCTGATGAGCGAGAGGCTCTTCTTGAAGTCGTCGAGAGTTTGTTCGGCCAGTTCCACCTGCTGCTGGGCTTCCGTCAGGTTGACCCATGCCTTGGCAGTGTTGATGGCGAGAGACAGTTGAGCAGAGCGGTAGTCAGCGAGTGCAGCGTGGTAGTCGGCCCGGGTGGCGTAATCGAGATCGCGGAGGCGACCCCAGATGTCGATTTCCCAACTAGCTGCGAAGGAGAGTCCGTAGGAACCGCTGGAGATTCCCGGGGAGGGGCCGAGTCCCGCGTGGTTCCGGGAAGTCGTGCCGGCGGCACTGATGCGGGGAAGTCGGGCGGCTCTCGCCGTGATGGTGCTCTCACGGGTGGCCCGCAGACGGTGAGCGGAGGCCTGCAGGTTGTTGTTCTTCCGGACAGCTTCCCGCACCAGGCTGTTCATGCGGCGGTCCTGGAACTCGGAGAGCCAGCCGGTGGAAATCTTGCTGTGTTGCCCACTGGAGGCTTCGCTCCAGAGGGAGGGAAGATCGATGGCCGCCTCTCCGGTGGGACGCTTACCATTCTCCTGTAGTGCACAGCTCGCAAGGAGCAGGACACTGGGAGAGAAAAGAGACAGGAGGCGTCGCACGGCGGGAATCTTGGGGCTGAATCGGAGGGATTCAAGGTGTTCTGTGGGTTCCTGTAATGGTCCGGCCGTAGAAGAGCGGAAAGATTCACTGTTTCTTCCATAATGAGAATACCTTGGATTTGAAGCGCTTGGAACTTGTTTCGCTCGCCCACGCAATTAGAATTCATGCCATCCGGAATCGGGGCATTTTCCCCTAATGATCTTCAGCTCTGGTTATTCTATTGTCGCAATCAGCTAGTACACTTGAATTCCGCTCCCTAAGCGTGCGGTGCGAGTTTGGGTTTGATTCAAGAAGCGCTAGATTGACTTTCAGCTCAACTTATCCCTTTTCTTTGCAGTTTATCTAACTTTCTAATGGCTGAAGATGTTGGCGGGCATTCCACTTCCTTCGCCTCCACTGGGAGGGTGGATCGCTGGTGGGTAGAACCTTTGGTCACGGGGGCCGGTTTTCTTGGCTTCGTCGTTTACACCACCTGGGCCATGCTTCAAGCAGGTCATTATTGGTCTGATGCCTATCTGTCTCCTCTGTATTCGCCATTGTTTTTCATTGATGAATCTCTCGAATATCAAGCCCCTTTAGGTCATGCTTGGTTCGGGGCATGGCCGACGGCATGGAATTGGTGGCCCGATTGGTTGCCGAAATCCCCTGCGATTTTCATTCTCGCTGGGCCCCTGGCTTTTCGAATGACCTGTTATTACTACCGCAAGTTCTATTATCGCTCCTATTTTGCATCGCCACTAGCTTGCACCGTAACTGCTCTCCCGCAGAAAAAATACAAGGGGGAAACTGCCCTGTTTGTATTCCAGAACATACACCGCTATACCCTGTACGTCGCCATAGGTTACATCGTTATCCTGTCGTATGATGCCTTGATGTCTTTCTTCAAAGGTGGTGACGTGCTCAATGGCGAGTTCGGGGTGGGAGTGGGTAGCCTTGTTCTTTGCATGAACGTCGTTTTACTGAGTGGATACACTTTTGGATGCCATGCTTTTCGCCATTTGGTGGGTGGTCGCGGCGATTGCTTTAGTTGCTCTGCGGGCAAGGAGCACTTGGGCCACAAGACATGGAAGCAGGTTAGTCGGCTCAATGCCCGTCACATGATGTGGGCATGGATTAGCATGATTTGGGTGGGGTTCACCGATTTTTACGTCCGTATGGTCTCCATGGGAGTTTTCACTGACTACAACACGTGGGACTGATTCGATGCGTGTTTCCGAACTACAGACAATCGAGCACGACGTGCTGGTGGTGGGTGCGGGGGGGGCGGGCATTCGCGCGGCCATCGAAGCCGCTTCCCAAGGATTGAGCACGGGTTTGCTCTCGAAATCTTTGCTAGGCAAGGCGCACACCGTGATGGCAGAGGGTGGGGTGGCGGCGGCTTTAGGCAACGTCGATTCTCGAGACAATTGGAAAATTCACTTTCGTGACAC
>DMYM01000307.1 GCA_003483645.1 Verrucomicrobiales bacterium | reverse complement strand
CGAGTAGTTCGATTTCCGGGTGGGCGGACTGGAATGCCTCAACCTGCTCTTCGTTCTCTGCTGGCTCAAGGGAACAGGTGGAGTAGAGCAAACGGCCTCCCGGTTTGAGACAGGGCAGGGCGTTCTCAAGAATGCGTCGCTGCACGTCCCCAAGGTCGGCGATCTGTTCGGACCTGAGCCGCCAACGGGCGTCAACGCGACGGCGTAGCACGCCGGTATTGGAGCAGGGAACATCGAGAAGGATACGGTCGAAGCGGCCGTGCCAGGCGACCGGGGCCTCCCTGGTCCAGTCAAAGGTTTCCGTTCCTGCAATGGTGAGATGTTGCTGTTTCAGGTTTTCGATGAGTCGGGGGAGACGCTTTTCGTTTGCGTCGGTGCAGAGCAATACACCGTTGTTTTTCATGGCGGCCGCGATGAGGGAGGATTTCCCACCTGGGGCGGCGCAGGCGTCGAGAATGATCTCGTCTGGTTGTGGGGCGAGAAGTTCTACCGCCAGCCTGGTAGAGGGGTCCTGCACGTAGATCAGACCTTCTTCTATCCATGATGAAGGGAGCAGGCCCTCCAGTTGGTAGTAACCATCGATCCCGACAGGAGTGAGAGTTTCTTCCTGATCGGGGTCGAGGGAGGACGGAGCCAGGGGATTGAGCCTGACAATGACGGGAGCCGGCTGGTTGTTCCAGGCCAGAAGTGCCTCGGTGGCCTCCTTGCCGAACTGTTTTTTCCAGCGTTTGCAGAGCCACCCGGGATGGGAGAACCTGGTGGCGGGGGGGAGCTCCTCGCGTTCGGAGAAAAGTGTTTTTCGCGCCGCCACCGCGCGGCGAAGGACTGCATTTATCAGTCCCCGCACGGGTTTACGGGCGCAGGACACCGTTTCGTTTACTGCCGCGTGATCCGGAATTTCCAGAAGCAGGAGCTGGCATACTCCGACCCGCAGGATGTCACGCGTTTCATGATCCAGTTTCCCCTTGCGCAGCGTGCCGATCCAGTGATCGAGCAGACTTCGGTTGCGCAGTACGCCGAGCAGGATGCTGTTGAGGAGCGCCCGGTCGGAGGGTGAGAGGCGGTTGCGCCGCGCGTGTCGGTCGACCAGGGAATTGGCATAGACATGGCCCTTGGACCATGCACGCAGGGCCGAAACGGCGGCACGGCGGACGTTCTTATCGGGCATTGCTAAACCAGAAAGGTGTTATCCACGGACAAGGAAATGGGTGATCAGTTCCCGCCATTCCTGATCGAGGGTGACCGAAGGAGCAGGTTCGGCGCGGCGTGCACGATTGTACCAGTAGCGGGCATTGGAAAGATCGCCTTCCTCGCGATGAAGGTGAGCGTGGATCAAGGCTCCATCGGGATCGGGAATACCGGAGCAGAGGTCGTGGGCGTCGTCCCAACGCCCGGCCCGGGCCAACCAGAGCGAGCGTAATTCGTCGGAAAGCCCCTCGGGAGGGGCATTGTCGTCTTGAGCGGATTGATCGAGTTCATCGGTGGTCATCGGAGCTCAAGCAAAGCCCAGAATTGTGCTGGTGAAAAGCCCGGGCTGTTGTTAACGCTTCACCGTGAAGCGTGTCCTCTTCGCCGCCGGCGCAGCCCTCAGCATATTCTCCTGGGCGGAGGCCGAGGAACTCCCTGCCGCACTGGACCAACCTTTCCTGGGGTGCTGGCTGGCCTTTTCGGATTCCAGGGACTTTGAGTATCTTATCGGTGGCGACGGGGATGCGGAGTTGTTCTTCGAGAAGAACCGGAAGCGACTGACTGTCGGTGGTTGTAGTTTGAAGATCTACTATACGGTGGGGGAGCAGGTCAAAGCCAAGGGTGGAAAGACCCGTTGGTCCTATCGCAGGATTGTGGGGGATGGCTTCGAAGACTTCGGGAAGGAGACCGCGGAGCCTCCGATGCGGAAGCCGGTCAGTTTTACCGCCACCTTCACCGGGGGAATCAAGGCCAGAATCACCCACGTTTTCAGCAAGAGCGGAGTGGAGATTTCCACAAAGATTCTAGAGAAGGGAGAAAGCAAGGGCGACTTGCGGGCGGGAGTGAAGATCCTCGTAGGCGATCTTTTCAGGCACATCGAGGATGAGGACCTGGAGGAGAGGGAAACCGAGTCCAAGCTGGAAGATACCAGGATTTCTGTTTTTCCGGCGGGGGCACGAAGGGCAAGCCGTATCAAGTTTGAAGACTACGACACTGTTCTCACTGAAGAGTGTCCCAAGGGCGCCCGGGCCTTTGCGCTGGAATCCGACCGCTACGATGGCCACGAGTTTCAACTCACGACCGCCAATCCGGACTTCGGCCTTCTTGAGTTCGTTCAGAAGAAGCGCCTCATTCACGGGTTTTTCGTGAACTGGTTCCCGGAGCCGACAAAGGCCGATGAAAAGGACGCGCGACTCGTGATCAAGGTGAAGTAGCCCCTCTGATCCACCGGACCGGAGGAAGCATTGGATCTCACGGGCTCAGGGTGGCGGGATTTCCCGATCGCGAACAGGAGAGAGGTTTCACCAGGCTGCTCCCAAAGGAGGAGAAAAGCAGAACGCACTATGGTACACCAAGCGCTAGAAACCTCTCATAATCAACGATTTTGCGATCTTTACAGGGTAAGGGGAGGGGCGAAACGAGAACATATTAAAATCTCAAGACCATAAAACCCTCGTTCTGAATAGTTTTTAAAACATTTCAGCGAGCAAATAAGCTGTAGGGGGTTCTTCTGGAAAGATTTTAGATTGACCGGACGGTGCTCTATGGTGTACTAAAGTGCACTAATTTA
>DMYM01000450.1:9007-9755 GCA_003483645.1 Verrucomicrobiales bacterium | reverse complement strand
TCAGGGTCGGATTGGAGGTCTGAGTCACAAGGCCTCCCCTCTGCAACGCATGGAGGACTCCACCCATCTGAATCGGGGAAAGAACAATCGTGTTGTTGCTGGGAGTATCGCTCCCGCGGAGAACAGATCCTGATCCGAGGGTTCCGGTGGCGGCGAGGGTATTATCGATGCCGAAGAGGGAATTCAGGCTCGCGATAGTCTCAAGCGAGATTCCGGTATTCCCAAGATTGGAGGCCCAGTCGACTCCCTTGCGCTCGCCAGCACTACTGTTCACGCTGAGAATCTTGATCTCGATGACGACCTGACCCTTGGCCTTGTCAACCATGGCAAGAATATTCTTGGCACGCGCCACCTGGTGGGCCGCATCAACGATAATGATGGTGTTGGTCTTGGGTTCATAATTGGCGACCCCGGTGGGTGACAGTATGGGCTGAATCAATCCCTTGATCTGCTCGATGTCCGTGGGACGCAAATAGCGCAGTTGATAAGCCCACTCCGTCGCGGGCAGCCGGTTGAGTTGCTCGGCATTCAGCGCATAAACGGTATTCCCCTTGGTGTACAGTGTCAGGCCGTACTGGAATGCCAGTTCCTCCATCTGCTGCAAGGGATCACCACCATTGAGGTGACCGCTCACCTTGAAGTCGGCACCGGAAATACTGGTGTTGTGGAAGTACTGCTTGTTGGCCCGCTTGGCCAGCATCTGGAAGATATCGTTGATTGCGGCATCCCTGATCAGGTATTCACCGTT
>DMYM01000450.1:2504-8663 GCA_003483645.1 Verrucomicrobiales bacterium | reverse complement strand
GCTGCCCGAGATCATCGCCCGGAACACCGGGCCCGCCATTCTCTCCACTCGGAGGTGGAGGCGGGGGTGGCAATTCGGAAAGATCCCGGCCCCCGGGAAGGGCCGGAACTCCGATGGGCACACTCTCACCGGGCGGATCGGCTGGTGGTGGAGGTGGGTCAGCCACACCTGGTGCCGAAGGATCGAACTCGGGAGGGCTTACCAGCGGCGGCGCCTCATCCAGTTCTTCCGGAAGAACTGGGACTGGAACCTGCTGCCCACGAACGAGTGCAACGCTCAGCAGCAGCAGCACGGGAAACAGTAACTTTTTCGGTTTCATAAGGGTATTGTTGTTAGGGGGTGGATTCCTTACGGGGCGGGAGGGGAGGTGTTGAGCTCAAGCCGGAGAGGCTCTGCTTCGCCTCGGCTCCTGGGGGTAACGCCCTCCACCCGGAACCGGCCTGCGGCGGCGGTCACGCCATCGGGAAGGACATCGAGACGGCGAAGAGCGACTTCTCCGGTCTGCAGGTTTCTGAAAGTCACCCGGGAGGGCCCGACGGCCTCCACCCGGACGGAGAGGCGCTCACCACCACGGACGATGGGAAAAACCTGGCCCACCCGGAACATGCGGGCGCCGACAAGAAACTCCTTCTCCCTCGAATTGATCACGGAAATCTGGATGCCGTTGATGAATTCAATGAAGGGTGTCTTACGAACCTTCTTGGCGACAGGGTTGATCACCGGAATCTTCGCCGGATTCTGATAAAGGCCAAATGGCCCGCGCTCACGGCTGATGATGGAGAGTCGTTTTCTCATCCTTGCGATCCGGTCATCCAGATCTTCAGCGAGAAACCTCGCGGGGGTGCTCCCGGGCACAGCCGAGGAGACAACTGGAACGGGTTCCCCGGCAGCCAGCAGGGAGGTGGCGAGAGGGAGAACAAGGAGAATCGCTTTCATTGCTTCTGCCATGTGGTGTAAACGACGTTCGCGTTGAGGACATTCCGGTTGGCGGCCCTGGAGAGTTTGATGCTATCGAGTTGTAGTTGCGGCATTCTCGTTTCCAGTTCGAGGAAAGCGGTCTGGAGAGCCCGGAAGGTTCCGCGGAAGGAGAAGTCCAGCTGAATGGACGGCTGTTTGCTTGCGCTACCAATGCCCCCTGCCGTGGAGGTCGGACGGAAGGCCGTCTGCTGGAAATGAGTGGCATCGAACTCTTTCTGAAACTCGCGGAAGAAGGTATTGATGGTGGTCGCGGCAGGCTGCTCGAAAAGAGCCATCCAGCGATGCATGTGCGGAGCCTGCGACTGAACGTTCTGCTCCAGCACTCCCCGTTCCCTTTCCAGGGTCTTGAAGGTCCGGTGGTGATTGCGCCGGGCTTCGTATGTGTTCTCCAGCTTTCCCTGGAAGTGAACTCCCAAGCCCAGGCCAATCACGACAAGCAGCACCGGGGCTACCAGGCCGAAGACGATGACGGACTCTTTGTAATGGGTGTTCATGGGATGGAAACAATGGGAATGGCAATGGGGTCCTCCGCAGTAATACGCTGAGTGATGGTCAGTCTGAAATTGTGGGCAAATCGTTCTTCGGGTTTCGTTCCGCCATCCGGCTTGAAGCGTTTGTTCTCCGAAGTCAGGAGATTCACCAGAAGGGTGCGGGAGGACAGGTCCATCCGGAGGGAATCGTTGCCAGTATGCTTCCGGACAATCTCAAAGACTTTCCCCATTCCCTCGGTAGTGCTGATCACGGTGAGGTGATTCAGGGCCTCCGTGTTGGAGAGCCCGTTGATGGTCCACTCCTTGATCACGCCCGCCTTCTTGCCCTTTTCGTTAACTACTTCCGGCCTCACCCGGTGAGTGGCTTCAGAGAGGATCACGCTCTCCGGATCCGGAAAGAGCTGGTTTACGAGCTCCATGGATACCCATGCCTTGGAACGGTCGGCGAGCAGGGAGCTCCATTGCTCATAACGGCGGATTTCCGAAGCGAGAATCTTGTTGCCTTCGCGGGAGACCTCGCCGGTCTGATTCCAGGCTTCGTCATTGATGATTCTCACGGTCCGAATCCCGGTCCAGGACAGGAAAAGGACCAGCGCCACGGCACCAACCCGCAGGGCCACTGATCCGTAGCGGAGGATCTTCATCTCGGTTTGAGAGGGACAGAGTTCCGTCTCTTCCATGGTGGCTGGGAGGAAATCCTGGGTCGCCCACTTCTGCTCAGCCATCCCCCGGAAGGTCTCGGAAGCAGCCAGCCCTTCCGCCTGGTCAGCGGTCAGGAGGCTGGAGGGGCCTTGAAACTCAAGCGGCACTTCAGGATCAAACCAGGCGCTCCCACGCCAGTTGAGAGTCACGGCTCCAGACAGTTCGGGGAGATCAGAATCCGTCTCCTCGTGGGACAGGGGGAGGATGTAGACCAGTGGTTCGGGCAGCTCGAGTGCAGCGGCCATGGTCTGCATGATCCGCTCCACGTGTGGAGGAGCACCCCCCGCATGATGCCGAACGGACCGGAGCATGACGAGATCCCCCTCTGCAGTAAAAAAGGCGATTACGGAGAAGGCCGAATAAGAAAACAGGATGCTGAACGGCTGGGAAGGCAACTGGGAGGCCAATTGCGGCAGGGAGGCCAAGGCCACCAGGGGAGCGCTCAGGGCGCAGGTGCGGATGGGAAAGTTGAGGGTTTCACCAATCGTCCGGATCTGGCGAAGGTAGTTCTGACACTTGCGGGAAATCGTAATGGCCGAGCCGAATAGTTGGCCAGGTCTGGCACCAGGATAAGGAAAGAGCCGGAAAGACAGCTCCTCCGTTGAGATACTATGATCCTCCAGGACTTCCTGGGGCGCATTGGTGAGCTGATCGCTCAGAGCTCTCAGGTCCTCGGGACGCTCGTTGGCCCGAGCGAGCTCCGAGATGGCGAATTCGTCCGCCAGATGGAGGATCACGGCAAGGGAACGCGGCTTTCCGTTGAACTCTCCGCGAATCTCCGAGATATACTCCCCCAGCTCCTCCTCACTTGCCTGCAGGGAAGGCGCACTCACCCGGACCCAGTTCTTTCTGTCCTCTTTTCCAGAACAAATGTGGGCCTCCGAAATATCCTCGCCTTCGAGGAACAAGTGGAGTTGACACTCCAGTTCGAGGGCACTGCTGTACCAATCGGAGTTCTTCGAGCGGGTGGTCTCGCGGTGGAGACGACGGGCCTGAAGGAACCGTTGCCAGGCAGAGAGTTGGGCTGGGTGGATCAGGGCATCCATAGCGGGGAAGGTTTCCAGCAATCCTGGCGAGTCAGAGGGATCGGACCTCGAATGACTCGGCCTGAGAGTCCGGGGCACATCACCGGGACCGGCGCCGACTTTCTCCAGCGCCAGTCTCCGGAGATTGACTTCTTACCAGTCGCCGTGATCGGAGGGGACGTGCTTCTCCACGCCGGACAACGAGCAGTTCATGTAGAGAGAGCCCGCTCCCGGGAGCTCGTCGTCCATAAACCTGTAGTCACCGGTGCCAGGGCACCGGGGCGGGCTTTCCACGAACTTGCCGGGACCGATGATCTCGTTCTTGGCACCGGCAACGGTGTCACCAGCACTGTGGCCGTTCATATTCTGGAAGGACCGCATTCCTTGTTGGACGTTACGGATGTTCATAATGCATCCAGCACGGTCAGAACCCCTCTTCCAGGCGCGGGCGCCGACGAAAAGGATACTGATCAGTGAAAGAAGAACAAGGATCACGACCGTCAACTCAATGAGGGTCATCCCGGACTTCCTGATTTTTTGGGTGTATGTCAGTGTCATTGTTTCTTGTCTGTTTCGGTTGATGATGCGCACAAGGCGCATACTATTGAGGTTCCCAAAATCACCGGTCAGATTTCATCTTCATCATTCCGGTTCATTCGAGCGCTCTCATGAGTCTGTTCATCGATGACACCGCGCCCGAGCAGGTCGCGCAGACTGTCATCCCACGAGATGTTGCCGGCGCGGCGAATCACATCTTCCAGCGAATTCGCTCCGGAGGTGTAATTCGCAATCGCACTGGCCACCGCATCATCGTTGTTTTGCAGAAATTCGTAGGTCAGAACCCTCTTCCCGTTCAGTCCCTTCAGAAGACCCTGGGAGTGAATGAAGATCAGCATCTCGCTCAGGCGGCTGAGAACGGAATGAAACTTCTCATGGGGGTACATCTCCAGGATTCGGCCCATGGTCTTCACTGCCCCGGTGGTGTGAAGAGTGGAGAGAACCAGGTGACCGGTCTGGGCAGCTTCCAGACAGGTATCCATGGCATCGCGGTCCCGGATTTCCCCAAGAAGAATGATGTGGGGGGCCTTCCGCAAAACATCCTTGAGGCCCTGGCGGTAGCTGACCACGTCACGGCCCACTTCCTGTTGAGTGATGATAGTCGGTGACATGGCCCGATGACCGGGATAGTTGGGATGCTCCATGTCCGCCTGATAGCGGTATTCGATCGGATCCTCGATCGTGACAATGTGCTTGGGCGACGACTGGCGGAGCCAGTCCATGAGAGAGGCCAACGTGGTCGACTTACCGGAACCGGTCGGCCCGGTGACCAGACAAAGGCCGGCCCGCCGACAGACAGCCTGCCGCAACGAAGCCGCGGTATCAGGATCGATCCCCAGCACGTCGAGGGGCGGTATCTTATCACTCAGTATCCGGCAGGTTATACCCAGTCCCGAAGCAGAAAGGTGTGCCTGAATCCGCAGGCGTCCCGAAACCTTGCTACCATTGGCATACTGCACCCCATCGGCCGCAAAATCGTCTACCCGGGTTTCCTGGAAGCGCTGGAGCGCGCGTGCAATCTTATCATCCGGGAGACTGGCGTGATCATTTCCACCAAACCCATGACCGGATTCTTCCTGCCGACGAACCAGTTCCTTGTAAATCTCCAGGAGGTCGCGATCGGAGAGGAATCCCAGGGAATCAAGGCATTCCATCCCATGGTTGGTCTCAACGTAGATAGGGCGCTTGGCGCGGAACTGAATATCGGAAACACCACGTCCCTCGCAGGCCTCCAGCGAGACCGCGAGAAGTTCCTCACCGGACATGCCTGGCTGGAAGACCCGCAATTGCGGAGTCTCCGGCAGGACCGGCGGTTGTTGGATCGCACTCATGGGGAGTTAAAGAGCGACCTGCAACGAGCGGAAACGAACTCCCGAGTGATTCATCGGGATCTGCGCTCCGCCGTCTGGGTAAGGGTGAGACCAGAGGGACTGCATCAGCTAGTTGTCAGTTCTGTTGAGTATCGCTAAATTACTTGCCGTAGGGCGCCTCTCCTGCTGGTAGATGGCCCCCGTGTGATGGGGTGGGCGCCAACCATCTCCAGTCGGTTAAATATGTGGAGATCCTGAGTGGATTTGGTGGTAGTAGTACGAACCCGGTTGAACTGATCTGGGACAACCCAAATCACCAAACTGTGGCTCACCCGCATCCCAAAGGAGGCTGATCCCTGCAGTTCCAGATAATTTGGAGTCACAAATACTCATCCGTCCCCAGTTTCTAATTGAACTTAACTAAATGTTCAATCTTTTTTATTTTTCCCGTGTTAATTACTTTCAATTACTCCAAATTTTGGCCTTTATCGCTCCCAGAAAGAGACGCAAATAATTCACTATAAGAGTATTGCGTGATTTTGCAGCCCTATGGGCTGCCTCGCGGACACTCTTTAATTTTCTGCGAATTTCAGGCTCATCCCTGCCCAGCTCGGGCACACGGACAAAAAAAACCGACTCCCACCGATGGCGAGAGCCGGAAATAGAGTGTTTTCGACCAACTAGGGCCTAGGAGATCTCACCACGGGCCAGCCCCCGCTCCTCAAGCACGGCCTGGGCCGCTGCCAGCTTGGCAATCGGGATGCGGAACGGGCTGCAACTCACATAGTTAAGCCCGGTTCGGTGGAAGAATTTCACCGAGGCAGGGTCCCCTCCGTGCTCCCCACAGATGCCGATCTTGAGCTTATCCTTGGTCTGACGGCCACCCTTGACCCCCATTTCAACGAGTTGCCCAACCCCGGTCTGGTCCAGACTCGCAAAAGGATTGGTGCTCACCACCTCGGCATCCTGGTAATCCGGCAGGAAGGAGCTGGAATCATCCCGGCTGAGACCGAGACAGGTCTGGGTCAGGTCGTTCGTTCCAAAGCTGAAGAAGGCAGCATGCTTCGCCACATCGGCGGCGGTGAGCGCTGCACG
>DMYM01000450.1:916-2106 GCA_003483645.1 Verrucomicrobiales bacterium | reverse complement strand
ACCTCGGCGGCAGCTTCGTCGATCACCGCCTTCTGAAGCTCGAGTTCCTTCTCGTAACTCACCAGCGGAACCATGATTTCGGGGAGGACCTTGATTCCCTTGGACTGCACCTCGGCGGCCGCTTCAAGAATCGCAGTGGCCTGCATCCTCGTGATCTCCGGGTAGACAATCCCGAGACGGCAACCACGGTGCCCGAGCATCGGGTTTTCCTCATGGAGAGCCTTGATGCGACTCTTGATCGCTGCGGGGGTGACCTTGATCTTCTTGGCAAGAGCCTTGATCTGGGCCGGCGTCATGGTGCCGATGAACTCGTGAAGAGGCGGATCAAGGAGGCGAATGGTAGCGGGACGTCCCTGGAGAGCACTGAAGATTCCCACAAAGTCCTTTTTCTGATAGGGGAGCAGTTTCCTGAGGGCCTTGGCGCGACCTGCATCATCTTCTGCCAGAATCATCTGCCGCACGGCATCGATGCGATTACCCTCGAAAAACATGTGTTCGGTCCGGGTGAGGCCAATCCCTTCCGCCCCAAACTTGATCGCGTTCTTAACCTGGCCCGGGGTATCGGAATTCGTACGCACACCCAGTTTGCGGAGTTTGTCGGCCCAGCCCATGAGCTGCTCGAATTTCTTGTAGGTCGCACTGCGCTTGGCCGCGGCCTTGTTCTCTAGAAGTCCCTGAATGACCTGCGACGGCGAGGTCTTGAGCTCTCCGGCATAAACATTACCCACAAAGCCATTGAGCGAGAGGTAGGCACCCTCCTTCAGGGTCACACCGTGTCCGCTGAGAGTCTTTCTGGCATAGTCAATATCCATGTCATGGGCACCACAGACGCAGACCTTGCCCATCTGGCGGGCCACCAGGGCGGCGTGTGAGGACGCTCCCCCACGGGTCGTCAGGATTCCCTCCGCTGCAATCATTCCGCGCAAATCCTCGGGAGATGTCTCCTGGCGGGTAAGGATCACCTTCTGGCCCCTGGAGGCGGCCGCCACCGCGGCATCCGCAGTGAAGTAAATATGTCCGCTTGCTGCCCCAGGTCCGGCAGGAAGTCCACTGCCGATCTTGGATGCCTTGCGCTCAGCAGCCGAGTCAAAGATGGGAGCAAGGAGGTGACTGAGATCTTCGGCAGGGATGCGCAGGATCGCCTCTTCCTTTGAGATGAGACGCTCTTTCACCATGTCCAGGGCGATATT
>DMYM01000450.1:0-514 GCA_003483645.1 Verrucomicrobiales bacterium | reverse complement strand
ATAGTGAATTCGACGTCCTGAACATCGCGGAAATGCTTCTCAAGGATCTTGCGGATCTTGAGGAGTTCCTTGAAAGAGCCTGGCAGGTCCTTGGCCATCCGGGCCACCTGCTTGGGAGTGCGGACTCCGGCAACGACATCCTCACCCTGGGCGTCGATCAGGTACTCACCGTAAAAGACATTCTCGCCCGTGGCCGGATCGCGCGTGAAGGCCACTCCCGTCCCCGAGTTCTTTCCGGTGTTCCCGAAGACCATGGCCTGCACGTTCACCGCAGTCCCCCACTCCGCCGGGATCCCGTACTTCCGGCGATAGACCTTGGCCCGGTCATTGTTCCAGGAATTAAAGACCGCGTTGACTGAGCCATGGAGCTGCTCCATGGGATCCTCAGGGAAGGCCCGTCCGGCCCGCTTTCGGATCAGCTTCTTGAACTCCGCAATGACCCAGCGGAGGTCCTCCTCCTGCAGTCCGGAATCGTCTTGAACCCCTGCCCTGGCCTTGGCCTTGTCGAGGATAA
>DMYM01000452.1 GCA_003483645.1 Verrucomicrobiales bacterium | reverse complement strand
CCCGCCACCGTGACAAAGTAGCAGGGGTCGAAGTTACGCAGGGACTGCAGGCCGGTGTTGGCGGAGAAGGCATCCCACTTGGCTGGTCCGCTCCAGGCCTGTCGCGGGGTGCCGCCCCGGTGTTGCCAGGCCGGCTTGAGCGGAAAGGTCAGGGCTTCCTCGGTTACGCCACTACGCCGTGAGTCGTGACGGTAGGTGGGCCAGTCCTCGGCGGGGAGCGTGGTGGGGAGGAGCAAAGCGCCAATCCACAGGCTCCAGAGAGAATTCAACCTCCGATTATTCTGGAGGGAGATCCTGTCTGGAGGCTTGGGAGTCGGGTGTGTCATGCGAGGATTATTTGGAGCTTGGGGATGGGAGCGGGGAGCTGACTGGTCGGCGGGGAATCAGCCCGATGGAGGTTTCCATCCAACCTCCGCAGGAACATCCTGCGCCACCCTCGGGGATAAGAAGCATGCCCTGGGTAGGGATGGTGTTGAGCCAGCAACTCGGTCTGAGACGCATGAAGCGCGAGACCGATCCCGTATCCTTGTTCCAGAGGCCCAGCGGTGAGCTTCCCTCGCCGAGAATGCGAAACATGAGGGCGTTCTTGGTGGCGACCACGGTCGAGCACCCGCGACGCGGACCGTAGGCCTTGCCGAGAGGCTGCCCCGTCTTGAGATCGTGGATCTGCGGCGAGAAGTAGAGACGGTCCTCGGTGACGACGGGGTGAGTGATGTGAGTTCCGTGGTGGTCGGCACTCCAGGGACTTTCCGTTGTCCACTTCACGTCTCCGTCTTTTTGGTAGCTGGTGCAGCGGAAGGCTCCTTTTTTCTGGTAGGCCCCGCTCTCGTTGACCGTCCCCTCCGATAATACCGCAAGATAACCGTGAGCGGTGGCGATGCCATAGGCGGCCTGGATGAACCCCACCTTCTCGGTGAGGTGGGCCGGCTTGGGTCCGGGCTTTTCCCAGATGACCTTGCCGGTCTTTGCATCAAGGCACACCGTGGTCAGATCGAGCCAGAGTTTACGGTCGGAGACTCGTGAATTGGATTCGGCCGGCAGTTTCAGGGATCGGTTCTCAAGGAAGTAGATCTTGCCGTCATGGAGAGCCAGGGTGGGATTCAGGATCAATCCGCGGCCGTAGGCCCAGATGCCCTTGGCGGTGGATTTGCGGTAGCCGAAGAGGCGGTTGCTGCACACCTGCGTAACGGCCACACCGACCTTGTCGTACCAGGCCTCACCACCCCAGAATTTGCGATAGGCTGAGTTTGCCCGGACGGCAGACCCCACGATGAGATCATCCTCCTGTGCCACGAAGCCCCAGTCATGGGATTTACGTTCCTTGGCGGGCAGCAGCAGGGCGTGACGTAGTTCTCCGGTCTTTGCATCGAGCATCCAGAGTCGGTTGCGGATGGCGAGATAGACATGCTCGTCGTCGACACACCAGTTGGAGCAGTCGTGGGCCACATTCAGGCGGCGCAGGGATGGGATTTCGTAGGACCAGAGCACTGCCCCGTTGAAGGCGTTGAGGGCCACAAGGCGGTTCATGCCCTGGTGGAAGAGTCGGCCCTTGGCGGCAAGGGGAGCGGGCATGCGCGGTTGGCGATCGATGCCGAAGTCACCGCCTGGACGCCCGATCCACTGGACAGCCATGCCGGAAGTAGCGCTCACATCTCCGAGAGCCTCCCCGGTGTAGGCTGCGTTGCCGGCGGTGCCATACTGATGGGTCCAGTCCTTCGCCCCATCAAGTTCCCTGCGGCGGAAGATGGCAAGCGCACCCGCTTTTTCCCACCGTCCTTCCGCCTTTTGAAAGGTGGAACTGTTGCGTGGAGAGGCCAGAAGAAGCGCTCCGCCATCGGGACGCAGGAGGCGCAGGCATTCCTCGTCGGATACAGGTGGCGAATTCTTCTCGGAGAGAATGAGGTCGGCGAATCCGTCGGTCCAGGAGGTGCGTTCGGGATTGCCCAGGGACACGACGGATACGCGGTGACCCAGTATGCCCGCCGCGTGAAGGGTTTTGCGGACAGCGGCGAGGATGGTGGGATCGGAGTCGGCCGCGACGATGTGGAAGCGCGATTTGGCGGCCAGGGCAGCGGCGAGCGTTCCATCCTCGAGTCCGAGGATCAGGAGGTAACCATTTTGCTCGGCGGCCACCTCGAGGGCGATGTCGCAAAGCGTGCGGATGTCGGGGGAGAGATCAACCGGAGCGACCACCGGGGCGGGGGAGAGATTGAAACGAGTATCGAAATCGAACATCTCGCTGAGGCGGGGCTTGCCGTCTTCCAGGAGCGCGATGCGATAGCGGTAGGTGGTTGCCGGCTCCAGTCCGGTCAGGGTTGCCTCAAAGCGGCCGTCCTGACCCTGCAGTTCCCGCTTCTCCTTGAGGGTCTTTTCCTTCCCCTCACCGTAGTAGAGAACGGCCCGCTGTGCGGCAGCCTGCCAGGAGATGGTTGCAGAATCCGGAGCTGGAAAGGCAACCCGGGGTTGCACCGAGAAGGTGGCAGGTTGCTGGTCATTCACTTCAATGTTGTCGATGACCCACCACCAGTCGTTGGTGCCCACTTTCTTCCATGAGATTTTCATCTTCTTCGCTCCGGCCGGGTTACGCAGCGGCACCCGAACCGTTTCGCTGTAGGCCTTCACCTTGTTCCCGGCGTCCAAACGAA
>DMYM01000340.1 GCA_003483645.1 Verrucomicrobiales bacterium | reverse complement strand
CACAGCCAGGCCACCTACCTGCAGTCCACCGGGTTTGACCTCCCCGGCTTCCCGGGGATGGGGTGCTGGGTGAGCTACGGTCTGGGTAGTATGAACGACAATTTACCCACATTCGTAGTGTTCCCGGATCACCGGGGCTTCGCCTCCAATGGACCCAAGAACTGGGGAGCGGCGTTCCTGCCCGCCCAGCACCAGGGCACCATCATCCGGCCCGGGATGGCCAATCCCATCACCGATCTGCGTCCGCCCGGGAGTGCGAATTACATCACCGCTGGAGCGGAATCGGATGGGCAGAAGCTCCTTGCCAGAGTGAATGGAGCCTATGCCGCCGAAAGGGAAGGGGACTCGCGTCTGGAAGCCCGGATCAAGAGTTACGAGTTGGCTGCTCGCATGCAGCTGGCGGCCCCGGAGGCTCTCGATATTTCCGGGGAGCCGCAGTATATCCGTCAGATGTACGGCCTCCAGCCGGATGGCACGAAGTGGGACAAGAACATCAATGCGGTGGAGGAAGCGGATTACTTCGGGCGCAAATGTCTGGCGGCACGCCGTCTCCTGGAGAGAGGCGTACGGTTCGTGCAGATCTGGTCAGGTTGCGACAACGGCTTCCCGCGGCGCAATTGGGACAGCCACGAGGATATCGTGCGAGACCACGGTCCTCTTTCAAGAGGCATGGCAATTGGAGCGGCCGCCCTCATCAAGGACCTCAAACAGCGGGGGATGCTGGAAGATACCATCATTCTCTGGACCACCGAGTTCGGCCGGATGCCTTCCACCCAGGGCAAGAAGGGACGGGACCATAATCCCTACGTCTTCACCAACTGGCTGGCGGGCGGTGGCATCAGGGGCGGGGTGACTCATGGTGAGAGCGACCAGTGGGGCTACAAGCCGCTCGATCGCGCCAACCCGACCGAGTGTTATGACATTCATGCCACCATCCTGCATCAGCTTGGGATTGATCATGAGCGCCTCACCTTCCGCAAGGACAGCATAGACCGCCGTCTCACCAACGTGCACGGCAATGTGATCAGGGAGATCCTCGCCTGAGTTGCCTCATCTCCCGGTTCAGGATGGAGCCACCGTCTGTCCGATGAGGAGCCGTGAGAAGGGCCCCAACCGGATTGTTCCGTCAATGCTCTCTGCCGCGGTGTAAAGGAGAGAGCCAGGTGGGGACAGGCCCTCCGGGATCGGGTCTTCAATGTGAATAAGTGGCTCAAAAAGAAGGTTGCCGGGAGACGTGCAATCGTGTAATCGTGCAGCACGATGAAGAATGTGACAGTGAAATTGGAGGAAGCCCTGGTGCGGGCGGCGCGGCATGAGGCGGTTGATGCGGGTCAGTCGCTGAGTGGTTGGTTGGCTGAATTGATCAGGGAACGCTTGGGGCGAAGCGAGGTGGCCAGCGCGGTGGCGGAGGTGATGGGCAAGGATGTCCGGGTGATGGACAAGGAACTGGCGGCCTTTGATGAAGCGCGGCGGCGGGCCCTCGGGTATCTGGATCATCCCGTTTCCCTGGAGGGCGGTGACGATTCCCTCGACAGTGAGGGCCACAGAAGGCGCGAGTGAGTGTCTTCGTTGACACTACGATCCTGGTATCCGCCCACGACAGAGGAGCCGCCCGGCATGTGGTGGCCAACCGTCTGGTGCGGGAGCTGTGGCAATTGCCCGTCCTGCCGGTGATCAGCGTGCAGGTGTGTCGCGAACTCTGGCGTGCCTTGAACCGTTCTCCCGACCTGGAGCGGGACGTTCTGGTCCAGTTGGTTGAGAGTTACCTTGAGTGGTGCGTGGTTCCGGAGGACGGAGATCTCGTGGCCGCGGCTTTTGAGTTGCGGCGAAGATTTGAACTTCCGGTCTGGGACTCCTGGATCGTGGCTGCAGCGCAGAGGGCGGGAGTGCGGCAACTGTGGAGCGATGTCCTGGAGGCGGGGAGGGTCTTTGGAGAGGTGACCGTGGTCAATCCGCTGGTGGACTGACACCGCTACTTCTTCCTGAGGGTCTCGAGGTAGGCCACCAGGTCGGACAATTCAAGCGGGTGGAGGAGGCCCCCGAGCCGGGCCGGCATGAGGGACTGCGGGAGTTCCTTACGCGCCGTGATCTCGGACTTTTTCACATCACGGGTGATTCCGCCTGCGGGCATTCGTGGTCCAAACTGCTTCACCGAGAGGCAAGGCGTCGTTCTCCGCCGTTCCGACGACGCCAACCGGTCTACGGCAAACCGCCGCCACCACGGTCATAACGACTTGATCCACTCTCCGATAAGTTTCTGCAACTGAGGCCAGTCGGAATAGATAAGGAAGTGGTCCCTGTCGGGAAGGTAGTGGGTCTCCAGCTTCATCTCGATCTCCTCCATGCTGGACACTGCCTTGCGGACGTAATCAGCGGTTGTGTGCTTGTCCCGTTCTCCTGTGATGATGAGTGCCTTGCGTCCTCCCCAGCCATTGGCGAAGGCATTGGATTCGACGACACTCTTTTCGATGACGGGTGAGAGGAAGAGGAGACCCCGCCACTTTTCAGGAGCGGCCAGCCCTCCGTGGATCACGCCGGTTCCGCCATTGGCGATGCCGGCCAGGACCAGTTTCCCCCCATCAATGCGGGGGTGATTGACGCAGAATTCGCGGGCCTGTTCGATGGATTCGAGTCCACCATCACCGGACCAATTGCCGCTACCGAAAGTGGGAGCCACGAGGGCCACTCCGGTTGTATCCGCAAAGCGTTTCCAGAGGGCCCAGTAGCCCTGGAAGTTTCCGAGGCCGCCATGGAGAAAGACAAGAGCGGTCTTCTTCTCGAGGGGATCCCACCCTGATTTTTTCGGGACATAGACAAAGAGGATCCCCGTCCTGGGTTTCAATCCGATCATTTCCCGGTAGGAGGAACCGAGGACGCACGGAAGGGTTGCAAGTTCGGCATCCTTCTCAAGGTCAGCGTAGATATTCCCGACGTTCTCACGGAGTTCTGCGGCCTGGCTCCAACCCAGGTTGGGATCAATCAATGCAAGGAGATAGGAACCGAGGATATACTGATCTATCTCGGGGACAAGATTGGCTGGGGAGCAGGAGAAATGCCTGGTGCCGTTTTCATAGATCACACGGGCGGCAGCTTCCGGATCGTCGGCATAGTCCGTTGCCTGCCGGGCGCAGAGGAAGAAGGCGATCGAGCCGGTCAGGAGGAGCAGAACGGTGACGATCTTCCGGCTGGTCCTGTGCCAGTGGAGGAAATTGAGTGGGATGGGCAGAAGACAGATCAGCGCGATGGCGAAGAGCTTGGATGCGGTGGTGGTGGAGACCACCAGAAGGCCGGTCGCACCGAGCCAGAAGGGAAGCGAGACCAGGGTCCAGGTCCCGGAGAGGATGCAGCCGAGCGCACTTGATTCAACTTCCGGTTTCCTGCCCATTCATCGTTTATTGTGAAGGCTTGAGGGTGATCAGGTGCATGGTGGCGGTGTAGGC
>DMYM01000512.1 GCA_003483645.1 Verrucomicrobiales bacterium | reverse complement strand
CCGCCGACCTGGTTGAGACCTGTCCCCCTTCAATGCGCAGGGAGGCGTACCCTTCCGGCCTCATCTCATAAAGATCGGGGTGTCTCTCACACACCATCTTCTGCAACTCCTCAGGAAACATGCTCAACCCCGCAAAGTAGTGATGCCCGTTGCGCTCCACGTCCCCGATCCCGAAGACCGCCATGGCTGCGAGATCATTGAGAAGGGCCACCGGCCCGACGTTGGCAAGGTCTTCACCGCTCATCAGCCAGGGGCCCTCTTCCGGGCGCTGACGCCGGTACCATTCGATCAGGCACCGGTTGGCCAGACCCTTGATCACCCCCTTGCAGTTCTTGTGACTGGTCCCACGGTAACCCAGCGCGATGGCCCGCCTCATGCTGTCCAGCTCGCCGTCCGACTCGTCGATGATCATGGACGGGGCTTCGCCCCAGGCCACCAGTTCATCCCGAACACTCTCCGCAAGAGCCACGTCGCGATGCAGGGGTTGCTCGACAAAAAGCAGTCTGTCGCCCTCGAACAAGACCGCCAGTCCCGGCTCCGCACGATAGGTCTCCCAATGTTCACGGAAGGTGACGATGTCCCGGAACTGCTCGTTGCCGTCCAGAGTGTAACGGAATCCCGGGGATGCTTCCGACAGCACCGCCGCAACATCCTTCAGGCGCGGGACATCGACTTCCAGATTACCGCAGACCTTGATCTTGAAATGGGTCAACCCGTAATGACGGGTTGCCTCAAGCAGGGCGTGGGGCAGGCCATCGTCAATACGTTCATCCTCCGGGATATCCCCGGCCCGCAGGGGATCGCCGAGTCCCACCGTGTGGCGCACGACAATGGATTCCCCCGGTCCGGGCAGCCACTCGCCGGGCTCCGTGCCGACCAGTTCGGGGTGGAGGCACCCGAGATCAATGCCGAAGGAGTTCCTGCCCACCGCCTCCGGAAAGCTCACCCCCGCCCCCCGACAATAGCCATCGATGAGCATTCGCTCCACCAGGGCCGTTCCCAGGTGCGCCAGAAGCGGCGGATATCCTTTTTCCCGTGCCCAGCGATCCTGTTCATCGTGGAGCGAGCGCCAGGCCGCAAAGACTGACTCATGGGTCGAGTTCACCACAAGATCGGATGCATGCTGAAGACTCTCAACCATGGCGGGAAGGTCCTCCTCGAAACATGTGTCCGGGTTCTTCGTGAACCACTTGGGAGGGAGTCCTTCCGAGGCCAGGCCGCGCCAGGGCGCACCCCCCAGGCTACCCTCCGCCACTCCAAAGACATGCGGCAGCTCGGTCATGGACGCGATCCCGTACTTGAACGGAAAGCGCGTCTTCATCCAGCGCGTACGAAAGGAGAAGGAACCGATACGAAACGGGAGAGACATGGCGTCGTTCACTGAACCGGAGATGATCCCTCAGCACAAGTACCGGCTCCGCAGGCCGCCGCCAGGCCCCGCAAACAGACTTTTCCATCGACACCCTCACCCCTTCTCCGCTGAGATGACCCGAACGTGGGCAAGGGACCGCTTCTCACCATCATCTTCCTGATCGCACTCGTCCTGGGACCGGGACCCGGTGCGGCCCTGATTGATGGCACCAAGGAGGACCCCAACATCTGGTTTGGAATACCCGCCCTCTACCTCTGGGTGGTGTTCTGGTTTCTTGTGATGGCGGGCTGCATCGTGACGGCAGCCTTCACGGTGTGGAAAGACACGGATTAGGGACAAGCCATGCTGGACCTCCTCGCCACCGGCAAGATCCCGCCCAGCCTGGGCGCATGGCCCTACATTGTCCTTGCCCTCTACCTCACCGGCCTGCTCGGGCTCGGTGCTCTCAGCCTCCTCAAAGGCCGGCGCGCCGTACATGCAGAGACCGACTACTACCTCGCCGGCCGCGGCCAGGGTGTAATCGTGACCTCTCTCACCATCATGGCGACCTACTTCTCCAGCTTCGCCATCCTCACCTTTCCGGGCTGGATGTACGAGGGGGGGGTCGCCCCCATGCTCTACGCCCTCAACCTTCCGGTCGCCGCCGCCGCCATCTACCTCCTCGGCAACCGCATCCGGCGGATCGGCCGCAAGCGTGGCTACATCACACCCGCCGACATGGTGACCGACTACTACGGGGACTCTTCCACAGTCCGCGGACTGGTGGCTCTCACCGGCGCCCTCTACGTCATCCCCTACGTCGTCATGCAGATCAAGGGCGGCGGACTGCTTGCCGATGGACTCTTCCGCGAAATCGAGCACCTCACCGTATTCGGCTGGAGGATCACCATGGAGGACGTCGGCGTGGCCGCTCTCTCGCTCGTGACCATGGTCTACGTCATCATAGGTGGAATGCGTTCGGTGGCCTGGACCGATGTCATGCAGGGAATCATCCTCCTCAGCGCCATGGTCCTCTCGGGCGTGGCGGTAATGTATGCCCTGGAGGGCCCCTCAGGATACTTTTCCCGGGTCTCCTCCGAACTCGATGGCGCCCTCCTCACTGTGCCGGACCCCGGTGATGCCAATCCCCACAATGTCTGGAAACTTCTCACCTTCTGCGCCTTCGCCTCCCTCGCCAGCATCATCCAACCCGCCCAGTGGATGCGCTTTTATGCGGCCCGTGATTCCTCCACCCTGCGCCGCTCCGCCATCGCCTTCTCCACCATTCTCCCGGTCTGCTTCATCTTTGGCGTCTTCCTCGTCGGGTTGGGCGGGCGGGTACTCTACGAACCGCAGTTCATTGAAAGCAAGATCCACCTCACCGACGGTTCCAAGGTCGACCAGGTGCTTATTCATGTCATCCAGGATTACTTCCCGGAAATGTTCGGCACAATCGGGATCGTTCTCGTTGCCCTCATCCTGGTGGCGGTGATGGCAGCCTCCATGTCCACTGCCGACTCCAACCTGCACGCCCTGAGCGCG
>DMYM01000278.1:3149-4105 GCA_003483645.1 Verrucomicrobiales bacterium | reverse complement strand
CTGAATTTCTCCTGTTTCATCTATGATGGAATTCCGAACTACGTCACCACCACCCGCACCTACCCGGCGGAAACCATCCTCAACACCCTCCCCGCCTACCACCTTCTCACCACCCAGGCGGACTACGATCAGTGCGTGGCCTACGACTCCAACCAGATTCCCCGCAACAGCTACGACGCCCGCAGTGCCTTCAACTGGAGTGGCACGTTCGTTTACAACGGAATTGCCTACGACAACATAAACTACCGCCTTCGCCAGAGGAACGCCCGTTATTCCAACCGGGGCAAGCGCAGTTTCCGCTTCCGCTTCAATCGCGGGAATCATGTCCAGTTCCATGACATGTGGGGCAAACCCTACCCCACCAAGTGGCGGACCTTGAACTCGCACAAGATGCACGCTCGCGGCGGCACCAACTTCGGCCTTTACGAAGCAGCCAACGCGATTCTCTGGAATACCACCGGAACTCCTTCACCATTCACCCACTGGTTCCACTTCCGCGTCATCAAGAACTCCGAGGAGGCCCCGGACCAGTATCACGGCGACTTCTACGGCTTTCTCCTCGCGATGGAAGATTACGACCGGCGGTTCCTCAAAGCCCACGATCTGGAAGAAGGCAACCTCTACAAGCTCAAGTCCGGCCTCACCGAGGGCCTCGACGTGATCCGCTACCATGCACCCCGCGGCACGCGCGAGGGCGCGGACTACGAAAACATTATCTTCAACCTGCGCCCCCATCAGAACGATGCCTGGCTGCGTCGCCATGTCGACTGGGATTCATGGTATCACTACCACGCCATTGTCGATGCGGTGCGACACTACGACGTGCAGCCAAATACCAGCGAGCACCTCAAGAACCGGTCCTACTACTTCAAGCCGGACCGTTCCCGCTTCGGACTCCTCCAGGTTTTTCCCTGGGACTCCGACACCAGCTGGGGCCCCAACTGGAACGGCGGGGG
>DMYM01000278.1:0-2830 GCA_003483645.1 Verrucomicrobiales bacterium | reverse complement strand
CGGCGGGGAGGCTTTCTGCAAGTACGCCATGGGAAGCCGCCCGGAGTTCAACAAGGAGTACCGCAACGTGGTCCGCGAAATCCGGGACCTCGTGTGGCAGCAGGACCAGATCAACGGACTCATCGACATGCTCCAGGACCGCGTGATCAGTTTCCAGCAGGCCGACCGCCTGCGCTGGACCAGCGCACCCTCCTCGGCCGGTTCACAGAACGACGGCGACATCCGCCTACGCGCCCGCGACATGAAAAACTTCGCCTTCACGGGGGGGACCTGGACCGGGGGCAGCAGCGGCACGATGGAATCCGGTTCCCGCGACAGCGGAACCTCCGGACGCGAGGGCCGCGACGCCTACCTCGATGAACTGGGAGCCGATCCTTCCATCCCGGACACTCCCACCATCACCGACCTCAGCGAGGAGAGCCATCCTGCCAATGGGTTGCGCTTCGAATCATCGGCCTTTTCGGACAGCTCCGGCAATTTCGGGGCCATGGAATTCCGTATCGCGGAACATGCCCCCTATGTCCGGGGCAGCAACATCCCCTTCCCCTTTGAATGGGCGGCCACCTGGGAAAGCAACGAACTCGACACCTTCACCTCCACCATCACGCCCCCGGCCTCTGCCGTGCGCGGGAACAGGACCTATCGTGCCCGGGTGCGACACATGGACAGCACGGGGCGCTGGAGCCACTGGTCCGCGCCGGTCGAATTCGTAGCTGCCGATCCCTTCGCCACCGACCATCAGCAGGGTCTCGTCATCAGCGAGATCATGTACAACCCGACAGGGTCGGATGATCTCGAATACGTCGAACTGCGCAATATCGGTCCCATCCCGCTGGATCTCACCGATGTCCGCTTCACCAAGGGCATCGACTTCGATTTTCCTCCCGGCACCATCATCAATCCCGGCCAATACCTCCTGGTGGTGCGAAATGTTGCCGCCTTTGAGTCGCACTACGGGACCGATCTTCCGGTGGCCGGGGAGTATCAGAATGAGGAAGAAGGCCGCCTCGAAAACGACGGTGAACGTGTCAAGCTGGCCTTGGGCGCCTTTCCCCTCCACGAATTCGTCTATGACAACAATCCCCCCTGGCCTGAAGGGGCTGATGCGGGTGGCTACAGCCTGGAACTGGCACACACTACCGACAACGCCGACAACGACCCGCTCGATCCCCTGGGACACGGCATTCCCTCGAACTGGCGCCTGGGAGGCTCCCCGGGAGCTTCCACCAGCCAGTCCTTCAGTGGTCCCGACCCTCTTGCCGATGACGATCGTGACGGACTTTCCGCCTTCCTCGAGCACGCTCTCGGAAGCGACGATGGAGATCCCGCCAACGGACCTGGCCTGATCTCGGCGCAACGCGAAGAAAACTCCCTGACCTTCACCTTCCAGCGCCATCTTTTTGCCGATGACGTGCACTATGAGGTGGAAATCTCCCGTGACCTTCTTACCTGGAGCTCAGAGACCTCCCTCCTCTCCGAAATCGGCAACAATAATGGGACCTCTCTTGTAACCTACAAATCAGATCTCCTGATTGACGAGGAAACGACCCTGTTCATGAGGCTGCGTGCCACCATGGTGCAACCGCTTCCCTGACCTCGGGCAACGACGGTTTCAGCAACCTGAGGCTCTTCCCAATGCCACATCATGTGGCCGCAAGCGATGGCCCTCCTCTCCAGCTGAAACCCGGAATCGCGATCACTCATCTCAATCGAACGCGTGATTGCGCACCTCCGATAGCCCGCTATCGTGCTGTCAATGAATCTGGAGCGCGAGCCCTGCGACCTCTACAAGCATGTTCTCACCCGGCGCCACCTCCTTCGCCGCGGGTCGGCCAGCATCGGCTCGCTGGCCCTCGGATCATTACTGGCACCTGAGGCTTTTGCCGCGGGACTAGCCGGTAACGGTGGGAGGCAATTCGCTCCCAAGGCCAAGAGGATCATCTTCCTTTTCATGAATGGGGCCCCCTCCCAGCAGGACCTGTTCGACTACAAGCCCCAGCTGTCCGATCATCACGGCCAGGAACTATTCAAGAAATTCGACGCCAAGTCCAAAACCTGGAGCAAGGAAGGCTTCATTGAGAAGACTCAGCGCCTGACCGGAATGACCTCCGGGCAGAGTTCCTTCCCGGTAGCCCGATCCAACTGGAAATTCAAGCAGCACGGGGAAGGTGGCGCATGGATCAGCGAGATCCTCCCTCATACGGCCGGGATCGCCGATGACCTCTGCTTCGTGAAGTCCATGCACACGGAGGCAATCAATCACGATCCGGGCGTAACCTTCTTCCAGACGGGACACCAACAGCCAGGCCGTCCCAGCATGGGCTCCTGGATGAGCTATGGATTAGGCACGGACAATGCAAACCTCCCGACATTCTGTGTCCTAATATCCAATGGAACCGGGCGCCCCGGCAGCCAGCCCGTCTACACCAAGCTCTGGAGCAGCGGATTCCTGTCCGGAGTGCACCAGGGTGTGCAATTGCGGGGCGGGAAAACTCCGGTCCTCTACCTCAACAGCCAGCCCGGTGAATCCGTGGCCGCACGGAAACGGATGATCGAGCGCATGGAATCCCTCAACAGGATCCAGTTCGACGCCTTTGGCGATCCGGAGATTGCTACTCGCATTGCGCAGTATGAAATGTCCTTTCGCATGCAGATGTCCGTGCCCGAGGCCACCGATATCAGCAATGAACCCAGGACCATCCTCGATCTCTACGGACCGGAGTGCCAGCAACCGGGCAAGTTTGCCGCCAATTGCCTGCTTGCCCGCCGACTCGCTGAACGTGGAGTGCGCTTCGTACAGCTCTACCACCGCGGCTGGGATCAGCACGGC
>DMYM01000205.1:2661-4191 GCA_003483645.1 Verrucomicrobiales bacterium | reverse complement strand
CACTCTCCTGATCGAGGACGAGGCCCAGGCCCTCCTGCTCGTTCCCTCCGGCCCGGTTGACGACTCCTGGCGGGGCGGAGAACCTTTCAATGAAAACTCCTGGACCCCCGTGCAACTGGGCGTGGGCTTCAATACCGGGGGCGGCGCGGTGATCGGCGGGGGAGGAGGGGAAACCACCATCGCCTACAGCGTGGCAGATGGGACTTCCGGCACCCAGGTATTCCGTGGAGGGCTGGGGATGGACTTCGCCGTGCTCGAATCGATCTCGGTGAAAAAACTCGGGGTCTTCGATGACGACTCGGACGGGCTCAACCGCACCATTACGGCCGAGCTTTGGTCGCGAGATGGCAACGGTAGCGGCGTCGTGCTGGCCAGCGAAACCTTCACTTCCGGCAGCCCCGGAACACTCGAAGCGGGCCATCGCTTCAAGTCTCTTCCCTCCCCGCTCACGCTGGAACCGGGCCCCTACACCATCGTGGCCCACGGCTACGGAGCTGATGAACGCAATGGGAACTCGGGCGGCAACGGGGACTTTGCCACCTCGAACGACGGAGGGGGCCTGATCCAGTTCGTGGGCACCAGCCGCTTCGGCTCTGCGGGCGGGGCCTGGCCGGATAGCGAGGACGGGGGCGGACCGGCCCGCTACGGGGCAGGCACCTTCACGTTTTCGGCCGTCGGCGACAGCCTGATTCGGACCGATCTGGAATCCGAGATGCATGGCCAGAACGCCTCCGCTCTGCTGCGGATCCCCTTTGCCTACGCCGGACCGGAACTCGCCAACACTCTCACCCTTGAGATCGCCTACGACGATGGATTCACGGCCTGGCTCAACGGCCAGCTGCTCACTTCGCGCAATGCCTCCACCGATCCCGCTTGGAACAATGCCGCCAGCGCCGCAGGGAATGCGGTGGAGACCATCGTGCTGCCCTCGACCGCCTTGAGGATTGGCGACAACGTTCTCGCCGTCCAGGGGATGAACCTGCATGCCGACGATTCGGACTTCATGGTTGCTCCGCAACTCTCCGCCGCTTTCTCCCGCTTCGAACGACTCTACTTCTCCAATCCAACCCCCGGCCAACCCAACGGCCAGGGCCAACAAGGCACGGGGATCGTGATCAACGAGATCCACTACGACCCCTCCTCAGACACCGCACCGGCCGAGTTCCTCGAGCTCTACAACGCAGGAGCGCGAACGGTGAATCTCACCGGATGGCGCCTGTCCGGGGCGGTGGATTACACCTTCCCGGCCAACACCGAACTGGCGCCTGACCGCTACCTCGTGGTGGCCCTGGATGCATCCTTCTTCGAGGCGGAGTTCAGCGGGGTTCCGGTCCACGCGCCCTTCCTGGGCCGGCTCAGCAACAGCGGGGAAACCGTGGAGCTGCGTAATAATCTCGATGAACCCATCGACAGGGTGAATTACGCCGTGGGCGCACCCTGGCCCGTGGCGGGCGACGATCCCTATCCCTCGATCCAACTGCTCCATCCCGGGCAGGACAATGATTTGGCGGGCAGTTGGCGAGCCGCTCC